>CAJXUM010000580.1 GCA_913060855.1 uncultured Lewinella sp.
CCTCTTCGTCGGCAGCGTCAGATGTGTATAAGAGACAGGTAACCAATCGTAAGTCATCATTGATCAGCAGATATATGATTAATCTCTAAACCTTCAGGTATAAAAGGAGAAGCGTCCCCACCCCACTTAATGACTTCTCTGACTATGGTAGAACTGATATGAGAATGTTCAGGCTGACTGATCAAAAAGATCGTCTCGATCCCGTTACCCACAATCGTATTCATTTGAGAGATTGTTTTCTCATAATCAAAATCAGAAGCATTCCGCAATCCCCTCAATAGGTATTGCGCACCAATTTTCTGACAATAATGAGCGGTAAGGTTTTCGAAAAAATCAACTTCTACCTTCGGTTCCTCCGCAAAAACCTCATTTAGCCAGGTGATACGTTGATCCAAGCTAAATAGGAATCGCTTCTGAGAATTCTCTCCGATAGCTACAATAATTTTATCAAACAGAGGTAAGGCTCGTTTAACTAAGGCAAGGTGTCCAATGGTAATTGGATCGAAAGAACCAGGAAACACGGCAACTTTTGACATAGGCTAGTATTTATGCACTGTTGCCGTAAATTTACATCTAAATTTTTCTTACACAACAAATTATTCCAAAAGCCGGAAGGAATCCAGAAAAACATCAGCAGATTGATTGACTCCCATCCCCTTTTTCGTCACGGTTTGCACCGCATAATAGCGAGATTTCACCACCAAGGCTTTCGTTTTGATGATAGCTCTGCCATTCAAATAATCTATCCGCCATAATTTACCAGGATAATCATTCAGATCGGTATCCGTACTGTACATCAACTCGCCCCGCACACTACTCACTGCCGTTTCAACGGTTGTTTCGAAAAAATCTAACAATAAATCTGATGAGTCCGAATGGATAGTATAAGGCGGATAATCGCAATAACTCAGCATGTACACATAGTTTTCCTCTGATTTTTCATCCGTTTGAAAATAGAAGGTATGGTACACCAATTCACCAATGGCTGTTTTCATCGTATCGTGCTTGCTCTCCATTTTGCCCGGTGACATCAATCGAAATCGACCATCGTAGGAAATCATTTCTTCCCATTTGTCCAATACCGAATGAACCAAAGGCCCCTCTTGGGCTTTGATACTTGAAAAACTAAACAGCGTCATGGCCGTTACTATAAAATAATTCCGCTTCATATAGGTAGCTTTCTTCTAAAGAGAAACAAAGGTAACAAAAGGTTGGTTGCTTTAAGGAAAGGTTAAAAAAGCAGTTTCTGACTAGTTTTTATAGTAAAAACTTGCAAAAGATCTGGAAAGCCCATACCTTAGTTTCATATTAAAACTAAGTAAATGCAGACTTCACATTTATCGAAACTATACCGCTCTTCTTTGGGCTTGCTTACTGATCTTTATCAACTTACTATGGCCTACGGCTATTGGAAGGCAAATATGCAGGAGCGAGAAGCTGTATTTCACCTCTTTTATCGCAAAAATCCATTCCAGGGAGATTATGCGATGAATGCAGGACTAGCTCTAGCCATCGATTATTTAAAAGAATTCGCTTTCTCTCCAGCGGATCTTGCTTATTTAAGCAGCTTAAATGGCTCCAATGGAGAGCCTTTGTTTGAGGAAGAATTCTTATCCTATCTAGGAGACATGTCTTTCTCTTGCGATATAGACGCCGTTCCGGAAGGAACCATTGTTTTTCCGCATCAACCCTTGGTTCGGGTAAAAGGTCCTATCATTCAAGCCCAGTTGATAGAAACAGCTCTATTGAATATCCTCAACTTTTCAACCTTAATTGCTACTAAAGCTGCGCGTATTGTGCAGGCTGCCGAAGGAGACAGCGTGCTTGAATTTGGGTTGCGACGTGCGCAGGGAATTGATGGTGGACTTACGGCTTCCCGGTCAGCCTTCATTGGAGGCTGCATAGGCACAAGCAATGTCTTAGCGGGACAACTATTTGGTATTCCTGTCAAAGGGACGCATGCACATAGTTGGGTAATGGGGTTTGAAGACGAACTAGATGCCTTCGAGACCTACGCCAAAGCTATGCCGCACAATTGTATTTTACTCGTTGATACCTATGATACGGTCGAGGGCGTACACAAGGCCATCGAGGTGGGACTCGCCTTGAAAAACAGGGGGTATGAAATGATCGGCATTCGACTCGATAGTGGAGATCTAAAAGCATTGAGCATAGCTAGCCGTCGATTACTAGACGAGGCGGGCCTCACGCAGGCCAAGATTGTAGCCAGTAATGATTTGGATGAGTATAAAATTGCCGCCCTCAAAAGAGCAGGCGCACCGATAGACATTTGGGGTGTTGGGACGCGTCTCGTTACGGCCTCCGACCAATCTGCCTTGGGTGGTGTATACAAGTTGGCTGCTATACAAGATGAAGAAGGTAAATGGCAATATAAGATCAAGCAGTCGGAAGATGCCATTAAGGTTTCTAATCCTGGCCTACTCCAGGTGGTTCGTGCGATTGACGAAGATGGTTTTCCCATTGGAGATTGCATGATAGATGAGTGGTTGGAGAATTCAGGCAGTGAAATGATAAGTCTTAGTAATCAAGAAGAAATCATTTTGACAACCCACAATTCCCAAAAATTACTGGTCCCAATTTTCAGAAATGGGAATTTAGTTTATAATTTGCCAACGCTGGACGCCATTAGAACACATAGTCTGGCACAGCAATCTCTGTTCGCGATGATAGATTTACCCAAATACCCGCAAGGACTTGAACTGAATCTGTATCAAATCAAACGGCAATTGCTGAAAGACATTAACCTCCGAACCAATGGAATGGTTTCGAGTCCCAATTGAAAAAAAGCGTATATGCCATATACCTACGAGTACCCACGACCTTCTTTGACTGTAGACTGTGTTATTTTTGGATTAGATGAAAGTGCGAGTTTGAAAGTTCTACTGATACAGCGTGCCTTAGAACCTTATAAGGACTCTTGGGCACTTCCCGGCGGGTTTGTGGATATGAAAGAAGATCTCGAGGAGGCGGCATTGCGAGAGTTGGAAGAAGAGACTGGTGTAAAAGATGTTTTTATCGAACAGTTATTTACTTTCGGTCAGCCCAACCGAGATCCAAGGGGTCGCGTAGTTAGTGTAGCTTACTATGCCTTGACCAACCTAGTCAATCATCCCGTGCAAGCTTCGTCCGATGCCCGAAATGTCCAATGGTTTGAATTTGATAATATCCCTCCCCTAGCCTTCGATCACGAACAGATATTTGAAATTGCAATAGCTCGCCTCCGGGCCAAAGTTCGCTATCAACCCATCGGATTCGAACTCCTACCCGAACAGTTCACCCTGTCTCAGATGCAAAAATTGTATGAAACAATATTGGGGGTCAAAGAATTAAATAAGCGAAATTTCCGGACAAGAATCCTTAAGATGGGTGTCTTGGAAGAGATTGGTCGACAAGAAGGCGTAGCTCATCGCCCAGCCATGCTCTACCGATTCAACAAAGAAAAATATGATCAATTAGTCAAAGTACGTTATCAAGGCTTGATCAAGCGTGGTGTAGATTTTGAAATTTAACCCTACATTTGTGCTAGGATATTAGCATAAAGGCTAATACTTGATAGCTACGAAAACTTTATTTTGGCTGACTGACAATCTCATTTTCATGATCCAAAGAACCTACTATTTTTTCTTTGCAGCGCTCGCTTTCTGCTCCCTCTGGGCTTGCCAGGCCGATTCCTCCGCCGATGGAGATGCCGAACAAGAAACCTACAGCAATGCTGTTTTACCCTCCGTAGAAGAAGATTTTGAAGAAGAGCGATTCAAATGGGGCTTTATCGAGCCTTCTGGCCGATTGGTCATTCCTGATTATTATGATGAAGTACGCGCCTTTCAGGAAGGATTAGCCGTGGTCAGGCAAAAGGGGCGCTGGGGTTTTATTGACCAGCGGGGAAGAATGGTGATACCCATTCAATTCCGAGGTGCTTGGTCTTTTTCTGATGGCTTGGCCAGGGTGCTGACCTTCGAAGATAAAATGGGCTTCATCAATCCGAAAGGGGAATGGGTGATTCCAGCAGAATGGGAAGATATTACTGATTTTGAAAATGGAAGGGCTAGAATCCGGCTAAAAGATCGCTTCGGCTTTATCGACAAGCGTGGAGAGATAGTGATTGAGCCGCTGTATACCAAAGCTACGGCTTTTACCGATGGACTAGCCAGTGTGCAATATTCAGGTAAATATGGATTAATTGATACCAGTGGTCAATTTGTCATCCCGGCCAAGTTCGATCGAATTTACACGCCAAAAAATGGGCTAGCCCGTATCAAATCCGAGGGGAAATTCGGCTATGTCGATGAACAGGGAAATGTTGTCATTCCACCTACTTATGTTGCGGCTAGTGATTTTTCAGAAGGCCTAGCAGCGGTGGTGCAAGGAGAAGCCTATGGCCTGATTAATGCAGATAATGAATGGATACTAGAACCTACTTACGATCAGCTCTTCTACGGAGGAGAAGGACGATGGATTGTCGCCAAGAACAATAAGTTTGGAAGTGCAGATAAGTCAGGTACAATCGTCATTCCGCTACAATTTGACGAAATGTACGGTTTCAGTGAAGACTTATCCTTCTATTATGATCGGTTCGAAAACATGTGGGGCATTTTAGACATTGAAGGCAATATCATTACTCCTCCTGTTTTTCCATTGGTTTGGCCTTTCGAAGGGAAGCTGGCGCGGGCAGTCGTGGAAGGAGGAATTGGTTATATCAATCGAAGAGGGAAAGTAATGATTCCACCTGCTCATCTGGAAGTTAGACCGTTTGTAGAAAATCGCGCTGCGGTACAAGTGTATCGCAGGTAAGTAATAGAGCAAATTAATCCAATCAAAATTTAAGCTACTTTATATGGTTAGTATAATTATGGGGTCGGATTCGGACCTTCCTGTCATGCGACAAGCCGCAGATATATTGAAGGAATTTGAGATTCCGTTTGAATTGACAATTGTCTCGGCGCATCGAACACCAGATCGCATGTTTTCTTTTGCCAAGGAGGCACATAAAAGCTGTCTCTTATACACATCTCCGAGCCCACGAGACCGAGGCTGATCT
>CAJXUM010000581.1 GCA_913060855.1 uncultured Lewinella sp.
ACACTATCCTCTTCGTCGGCAGCGTCAGATGTGTATAAGAGACAGGTATTACCATTAGCACTTCCCAAACCCTATACCTATCACATTCCTGAGGAATTAGTATCAACCGTACAATTTGGGGTCAGGGTTGAGGTGAAGTTTGGTAAGAATCGCTTATATACCGCTTTGGTAATTGACATCAAACAAGATGGCCCCACTGCTTACGAAACCAAGCCCATACTTTCCGTCATAGACGATGCGCCTATTGTCACGTCCCATCAAATCAAGTTGTGGGAATGGATGTCAAGCTATTATTGTTGTACGATGGGGGAGGTGATGAACGCAGCCTTGCCGGCCAACCTTAAATTAGCCAGTGAAACACAGGTGATGCTGAGTCCCTTATTTGATGACGATTTTGCTGGCCTGGATGATAAGGAATACCTAATTGCCGAAGCACTGACCATCCAGGAGACACTATCTATTGATGATGTTCAGAAAATACTAGATCAAAAAACGGTCTATCCGCTGATAAGGCGTATGCTCGAAAAACGGGTCATCTATCTAAAAGAAGACCTAAAGGAAAAATACGCCCCTAAGAAGATCGCCTGCGTCCGACTGACACCTACTTATGCTCCATTAGATGATACATTGACGAAGGCCTTTGATTTGGTAAGCCGATCACAAAAGCAAACCCAGGCACTGCTAGCCTTCATCGATTTGGCTAAGAAGCAGGAATTCATTCGACGGCAAGATATTTACAATCGTGCTTCGGTAGATAGTTCGGTCTTAAAAGCGATGGAAAAAAAGGGTATCCTTGAATCTTACGACAAGGAAGTAAGTCGAATCGGCGTCTATGAAGACGAATTGCTCGAGGCCCACAACCTGGCAGATCAGCAAGTTACTGCTCTTGAAGAAATAGAAAAGCAGTTCAAGGAGAAGAACGTGATTTTATTGCATGGGGTGACAGGTAGCGGAAAAACGCGCGTGTATATTGAGAAAATAAAAGAGACCCTAGCGGTAGGAGGTCAGGTACTTTACCTGCTGCCAGAAATTGCCTTAACCTCACAAATCATTACTCGCTTACAAAAGATTTTTGGAGATAAAATTGCGGCCTATCACTCTCGTCTCAATAATAATGAAAGAGTAGAACTTTGGAAGAGTGTCCTCGCTGATAAGCCCATTGTATTGGGTGCGCGCTCGGCCTTGTTTCTTCCTTTTAATAAATTGGGCCTGATCATTATTGATGAGGAGCATGATCCTTCCTTTAAACAAAGAGAACCCAATCCTAGGTACAGTGGTCGGGATACGGCTATTATGTTGGCTCATTTTTATGGCGCCAAGGTTCTGATGGGCTCCGCTACGCCTTCAATTGATTCCTTTTTTAACGTGAAAAAGGAAAAATACGGCCTTGTTTCTATGCCGGAGCGTTTTGGTGGAATCCAAATGCCTGAGATTGTAGTCGTAGATGCAAAAGCGGAATTCAAAGCGCGCAAAATGCAATCGCATTTCACCACTCGCCTCATCGAAGAATTGACAGCTGCATTAGGGCGAGGAGAGCAGGCTATTTTATTCCAAAACCGCAGAGGATACTCGCCTACTTATCGCTGCAACACCTGCGGCTGGCATCACGAGTGCATCAATTGTGATGTGAGTTTGACTTACCACAAGTTCTTCGACGTCCTCAAGTGCCATTACTGTGCTTATCAAACCAAAATACCCAAAGAGTGCCCAGCCTGCGGTAGCAAAGACCTTGGCCTACAAGGTTTTGGGACCGAAAAGATAGAGGATGAATTGAAAATATACCTGCCCGACGCCAAGATAGGCCGGATGGATTGGGATACCGTACGCGGTAAGAATGCGCATGCCAAAATTATCAATGATTTTGAAGAGCGCCGCCTTGATATATTAGTAGGTACACAAATGGTGACCAAGGGGCTCGATTTCGACAACGTAGGCATCGTCGGTGTATTGAGTGCCGATCAGCTATTGCATTTTCCCGATTTTAGAGCGAGCGAACGTGCTTATCAGCTGATGGTACAAGTCAGTGGTCGAGCGGGGCGGAAAAACAAGCAAGGCAAGGTTATCATCCAAGCTTTTAATACCGCTTCTCCCGTTTTGAATGAGGTACTCCGCAATGATTACTTCAGTTTTTTTCAACGGGAAATGGAAGAGCGTTACAATTTCCAATATCCTCCCTATGTGCGTCTCATCCGGCTTACCCTCAAGCACAAGACTCCTAAGACCTTAAATGAGGCAGGAAAGATCGTGGCTAATTTCTTGAAAGAGAGATTAGGGGAATGGGTCGTCGGTCCTGCCGTGCCCTATGTGGCTAGAGTACGGTCCTACTATTTGCTCGATTTCATGGTGAAGCTCAACAAGGATAAAAACAAAATGATCTTTGCCAAAAAGAGTATTTTGGATGCGGTAGATCATTTGCATCAGCGATCCGGTTATTCCGGTGTGCGGGTGAATGTGGATGTGGATCCGGGCTAGGAGTGGAGTCGTTGAAAAGGGGGGACAGAGCAAGACTTCAGAAGTTTCCTCCGGCGTGACTGGGAAAACTTCTGAAGTCTAAATCAAGATTCTTTAGCCCTTGGCCATATCCATCGCCTTTCGCACACTTCCATACTTCAACAAGCGTTCATTCGCATCTTCGTATTCAATATCAAGCGCTTTCATTAGCATCTTAGTACCGCGATCCAGCAATTTGTTATTACTGAGTTGCATATCGATCATCCGATTGTCGAGTACGCGTCCTAGTTTAATCATCACACTCGTACTTATCATATTGAGTACCAACTTTTGAGCGGTTCCAGCTTTCATGCGAGTACTTCCGGTGACAAATTCGGGGCCAACCACCACCTCTATGGGAAAGTCCGATTGTGCAGCTAGCGGCGAATCTGGATTGCAAGTAATGCAGCCGGTAATGATTCCTTTGGCTCGGCAATCTTCCAGTCCGTGCACCACATAGGGTGTAGTACCCGAAGCTGCAATACCTATCACTACATCTTGTTCATTGACGAGATGTTCAGAGAGGTCTTTCCAAGCTAGTTTTTTATCATCTTCCGCAAATTCGACAGATTTTCGAATCGCTTGATCCCCTCCAGCCATGATGCCAATGACCCAATCGAAGGGTACGCCATAGGTAGGTGGACATTCAGAGGCATCAACTACCCCTAATCTGCCACTAGTACCTGCACCGATATAAAACAAGCGGCCACCAGCGGCCATTTTTTCGGCAATTACATCCACTAAAAGCTCTATTTGTGGAATGATTTTTGCTATTGCTAAGGGGACGGTTTGGTCTTCCTTATTGATATTCGTCAGTAATTCCAGCGTGCTCATTTTTTCGAGATGCCGGTAATTGGAGGCTGATTCTGTAACTTTTTCCATGCTTTCGTAGTATAAATGAGGGGCGAAGATACAATTTGGAATAGAAGCGAAGTAAGTCTATTCTGATTTTTAATTCGCCTAACCCAGGCTAGGTAAGCACCTATAACATCAAGCTATTTGATTGTCATGTAAATTTATAGGTCAGGAATAAACTAAACGCCATGAAAACACACACACAACTAAGCTTAAAGGTGTACTCCTATGTCTATTTGTAGGATTATCACTCTCACCTATTTTTTCAGCAACTAGAACTATCGTAAATACAGGGAATTGGGGCAGTGGCGCTACCTGGCAAAGTGGGCAACCGCTTAACGGGGATGATGTCGTAATGAATAATAATACCGGTGTAACGGTGAGATTTTCAGATGGTTTTTTGTCAATAGGATCATTTACAGCTGGTAATGATAACGATTTAACTATTAATGCTTTCGGCTCATTGACAGCGAATAGCCTTGATGGGGGGAACGATTTAACCATTACGGTAAATGGCTCTTTAACCATTGATGGTGATTTTGTTGTGGGTGATCGATTCAACTTGATTGTCAATGGGATATTTGCGGTCACAGGTAATATGAGTGTGATGAATGATGCCAATATTGAGGTGAATGGATTGATGGGAGTAGGGTCGTTCAATGGATTAGATCGGGTTAATTTCGATGTAAATACCTTTTTTGCGTCGGCTGGAGATTTCTTTGTAGGGAATGATTCCAGCTTTGATTCCGACGGAGTTTCTCTATTTGGCGGTAGTGTGACGGCTAAGGACCGATTTGATCTACATATAGATGGCGGTGTTGGCATTGCAGGTGACCTGAATGCCGGTGCTGGTTCGACATCGACAGGAATCGGGACATTAATTGTAGATGGCGATATCAACGGACCTCCAGGATTTGGGGCCTTATCACCCTTACCTATTTCATTGCGCTATTTTAAAGGAGAAGCGCAGGCTGAAGGCGCTATGTTGACATGGGGGACAGAATCAGAAGAATCCAACGCCTTTTTTACCATCGAAAAATCAAGAGACGGCGTTCGTTTTGAAGAGTTGACGCAAATCAAAGGAGCAGGGGATAGTGATGTACCATTAGACTATAAATATTTCGATCCTCAACCTTATAAATTGACCTACTACCGTTTGAAGCAAACGGACTATGATGGTACCAGCGAAACCTTTAATGTCGTTTCAGTACAGATAGATGGGGCAAAAGATAAGATTAAGGTGTATCCGACCTTGCTACAAGAAAGCTGGATTAATATTGACCTACCCACAGTTGATGAAGACTTGGAGGTCAGACTAACAGATATGTCAGGTAGAATCGTTTGGCAAAGGCGAGCACTAGCTGGAAAAAACACACTCGACTTACCGACAGATATCGATAATGGAATGTACATCCTCACTTTATTTAATCAGCAGACTCAGTTTTCATCGGTACACAAAATAATGGTTCAGCGATAGTAAACACCAAACCACAATTATCTATAGTTAATGAAGGCGACTTTTGAGGAGCCTCTTCGTTGCTCAAGACCTCACGTAGCTAAGACTATGTTCGGTTTTCGCGCCTCGATTCTCCTCAAAATTCACTCCTCATTTTCCTATTCATAATTATGTTCTGGTGCTTACCAATATGTAACAGATAAGCCTGTCTCTTATACACATCTCCGAGCCCACGAGACCGAGGCTGATCTCG
>CAJXUM010000582.1 GCA_913060855.1 uncultured Lewinella sp.
CAAACACACCTTCCAGGAATTCATCGGCATCGGCGGAGCGATCACCGATGCCTCCGCAGAGGTTTTTGCCAAACTTTCCGCCGATCAACAGGACGCCTTTTTAACCGCCTATTTCGATCAGCAAGACGGCATCGGCTACAGTCTCGCCCGAACCTCGATCCACAGCTGCGATTTCAGCAGCAACAGCTACACCTACCTCAGTGACGAGGATCCTGATTTGAGCACCTTCGATATCGCCCCGGATCGGGCCTTTCGCATTCCCCTCATCAAAAGAGCGATGGCGGCCGCTGGCGGAGAACTGCTCCTCTACGCCAGCCCTTGGAGCCCGCCTGCCTTTATGAAGGACAACCATCATGTCCTTAATGGCGGTTCCCTGCTACCCGCATTTGCAGATTCGTGGGCGCTCTACTTCACCAAATTCATTGAAGCTTACGAACGTGAAGGAATGCCCATCTGGGGCGTCACCATTCAGAACGAACCGATGGCCGTGCAACGCTGGGAGTCTTGTATCTTCTCGGCCGAGGCCGAGCGGGATTTTCTCAAAAATCATCTCGGCCCCATCATGGCCAAAGCAGGTCTCGGGAATAAGAAAATCGTAGTCTGGGATCACAATCGAGACCTCATCACTCATCGGGCTGATACTATTTTTGATGACCCCGAAGCCGCCCAGTATGCTTGGGGCACCGGATTCCACTGGTATGAAACTTGGGCCGGCGGGGAACCAATGTTTTCCAATCTAGGTAAGGTGAGTGCCGCCCATCCCGATAAGAAATTGCTCTTCACCGAAGGTTGTGTGGAAAACTTCGACGCTGCCAAATACGAATTTTGGCCGAACGCCGAACGCTACGGTCGTTCCATGATCAACGATTTCAACCAGGGCACCGTGGGCTGGACGGACTGGAATATCCTCCTCGATCAGCATGGCGGGCCCAACCACGTCGGCAATTACTGCTTCGCGCCCATCCACGCCAACACCGACTCCGGTGAACTGATTTTTACCCCGTCTTACTACTACATCGGGCATTTCTCCAAATTCGTCCGACCGGGTGCCCGCAGAGTCAGCACCTCAAGTAGTCGCAGCCACTTATTGAGCACCTCATTCATTAATCCCGACCGCAGCCTGATAACGGTGGTGATGAACGAATCTGATATCGAGACCCCCTATCGACTCTATGTCGACGCCAAGGCGATCGACGTCAGCATACCGCCCCGGGCCATGCAGACGTTGATCCTGCCCCACTGATACCATCGCAAATGGCGACTCTCTTGAGGGCAGCCTGTGAATCGAACCACCATCAACGACAGATGGGGGTAGATCCCATCCCAGCCACCAGGGAGAAAAGATGACCAAGTGACCTGAGGACACCTCATGTTCCCATGGGACTTGAGCCCTAATCGGCATCACTCGGCCTAAATAATCCCGCAGAAACTACAGCCCTCCTCGCACGCAGCGCACAAAGTTTTCAATGCGGATCACATCCCCTTGCGGGCCCCTTCCTTCGGGGAACCTTGAGGCGTCGCCCACTTTGGGATCACTGCGTTGAGCGCCTGCCCCATGCACGTCCATGAGCGTGGCCTCAGCGTCTCGCGGAAACCTCATGAATCCCAATCCACGTCCAAAACAGAGGTAAACCGCCGCCTCAGCACCGCGTTCGCTCAGGTGTGAGGTTCCCGTCCAATAAGCGGCAAAATCCTTGGCCCCTCCTTCGTTGGTAATCTCGGTGGACTCAAAAACGGGGTCGATGGCGGCGGTGCCGGTCGTGTCAGGCGAACGGCTGTAATCGAGAATACTCTGCAATTCCTTGGCATTCGGCAGCCGCCAATCACTTCGCCCCGCATATTCGGATTCCTCCGCATACCGAAGGGCTCTCGGCCAATCCATCCCGTAGCCACTATCTGTTTTCATCCAGGTGAGCCCGGAGGCGTGATCGGTGATGGTTCCGTCCTGATTATCTTCAAATCGATTAATTCCGTATTCGGGGTTTCCTCTCACGTAAAGCACGTGAAATTGTGTTTTCCCACGTCGGGACTCAATCGGGTAACCCTTGATTCGACCATCGGCAAAGTTAACGCCAAACATCGTTTCCGCCCCGTTCATGGTGGTGCTAACATACTGCGTGCGGGTTGCGAACTGTGAGTCGATAAGGCGTTCGCGTTTGGATTCGTCACCATACTTGAAACTAAATACGTCCGCATCGATGAACGGGGTGAGCTTTGCAGAATCGAGACTCCGTGGGCCCGGATCTACGCCGTTGAATTGTATCAGGGAGTAGAGTTCCTTTATGGACGGAAGGCGCCAATCCGCGTAACCTCCCACCCGACATTTTTCGGCGCCACGCATCGCCTCGTCGTAGGTCATTTTTTCGCCCGGATCCTGCGTCCACATCAGCCCCGTGACCTGATCACTCACCGTGCCATCAGAGTTCCCCTGATACGCGGGGGCATTGCCTTGATAATTGGCGTCTTGACCATAGTAGGCCTGTCCTGCCGATGGGAGATCGATGCTCCGGCGATCCCCGAAAGCAGCGTGCTGCGCCGTATCAACGATGGGATAAGTGATGGAAGCGGCTCTGATTCCTGCCGGAATGAAGAAGCAAAAAAGGAAGAGTAACTTATTCATTATTATTTAATGCCGTTTTAGAGAAAGCGATTATTGGTATCTCCTCCAGTTGCTGAAAGGAGGGCAGATCAGACAATCCAAATATAAGCATTATCAAGGCTTTATCTAACCTAATTTCTCGATTGCTATCGGGCTAGCGATGCTATCCTGCCTGGCGGCTCGATAGGTGCACTCAAAAATGCCTTCCAGAAAGTAGTTCGGGACGCCTTAATCTTTATCTCAAAAGACAGAACTTCCTATTTGTCCTTGATAGATTGTTACAGGTGGGTAGTGAGTCGAATAGTTCGCGCCCTAATCTGCCAATTGAAGAGAATCGGTTTCACCGACAAAAGTAAGCGTTTCGGCCAATAATGGAAGGAGTAAGATGGGATGTTGAGCAGCGGTGATTTGCCTTAGAATAGCCTTATTTTTTCGTTCACCTGAAGTGGAATGGCTTATGGGGAATATAGTCAGGTCAATTTTACGTTGCTCGATTTCCGCCTTTAGGTCAGGAGAGTCGAAATCTATGCTAGCGCTATGCTTTCTCGGGATATGAGAGATATTATTCCAATGAATCCGTTTCAATCTAGCATTTTCAAATTGAAAAGCGCGCGGCAAGAAGGTAGCGGCGATAAAATGTTTCAGGCGATGATCCGTCAAGCCAGGGGCATTACCCGCAAATAGTACATTGCGAATGCCCGTAAATGGCTGATCAAAAGGTAGTATCAATAAGGGAAAACCCAAGTCAAGCAGCCGCTGGATGATTTGGTAGGATGAACATTCTCGTCTTGCTGTCTGACTGGATTTTCCTAGAATATAAAGCGGAAGCCGCTTATTTCTTTGTCGATATTTTATAGGTTTATAGCCCGCTCTCAAGCTATCTTGCACTTCTCTATTTTTGGGTGTCCAAATGGACATTTTCCCACTTTCGGGCTCCCCTAAATTTGCCGAAGACAAAAGAGATAGGGGAGAAGAAAGCGCTTTGGCCAGCCCGAAGGCATAAGCCAAAGTTCTTTGCTTTCCCGGATGTAAATGAGTGATATATATGAGATCGAGCATGCGGGTGATTTTATGAAGATGAAAATTACTTCGTTACAAATCCTGGACAAACCATTTACATCAATCCCTCTAACACTTAGTCCAATAAACGCGCCGGCGTACTTACCAAAGCAAAACTGACTTTTTGGGCATGTATTTCGGGGTTCATGATCAACTGTTGCACATATTGTTGTCGTTGAAAATTTTCTATTTTCAACTTATCCATTTCTAGAATATTTGCTGGAACCTGACCCGGAGTGTAGGGCTGTGGCAAAGCGCGCACAGAGTTGCGCCACCATTTGCGGCTGGTTTGGGTCTCTATCTTGCTACCAGAAAAGAAAACGCCGGGTTGCACAAAGACAGGGTTTATTAATATAGCTGACTGTTCCACCCGATTTGCTCTTCCCTCTCCACTACGTAGCGCCGAAGCATATTGTATTTGACCACTTAAAGGAATACTCAATATCATCATCATCATAAAAACATATCCTGAGCTCTTCATAATTTGAGAATTTAAAAGTGAAAAAAGAAAATGGGTAGGAACGGTAAACTATACCCTAACGGTCTACTATTAATTGGGAATGAAACTCCAGTCGATTCTATTTTCCTGCAATAGATCTCCTTCTTTGCTGAGTAATTTGATGACAACGTAGGTCAGTAATTCGGATTCGACTCGGTAGATGGTGCGAGATGGCTGTTCTACTTCTCCGATGTAAGTAATATTCGCCGCCGCGTAGTGTTCATTGATGAAGTTTTTCACTCCTTTGGGCAGTGCATCCTGCACCTGACGTGTCCGTGTTTCCAACCATTCCCCATCTTTATCGAAAAAAACCTTTTTCAAACCATCCTCATGCGCATACATGGCCACAAAAGCCCCTTCTCTATACTCCCAAAAGGGATTCATTACTTCAGGCGCACGCTCACTAAAGGCATTTAACACCATCACAGGAGTAGTGTTTTGAGCCATCACTCCAAGGGAAAAAAACAATCCCATCAATAAGCTCATTGTATATTTCATATTTGAAGTTTAAAAGGTTTTAATAATGTTACTATCATTAAGACAAGTTTTACTATTAAATGTTTTAAACCATCTATTAGCTTTAGTTATGGGAGCCATAAGGAGAGCTTGAGGTGGGACGGCAAGACTTCAGAAGTTTCCTATGGCAAGGCCGGGAAAACTTCTGAAGTCTAGGCCAAGAGCCTTACGAATTATAGGGAAGCTGAGATGGGATGGAACCAGTGAGACTTCCGAAGTGGGGTGGTAGAGGCTAGGTGGTTCCTCATATTAACCCCGTCATTTTTGGATAAATATCCTATTTAAAATAGGGGCTGTTCGCTACCAGCTCCTGCTGGTATGCGGTCCAAAGTAGCGAGCCTGTCTCTTATACACATCTGACGCTGCCGACGAAGAGGA
>CAJXUM010000583.1 GCA_913060855.1 uncultured Lewinella sp.
ATCAGCCTCGGTCTCGTGGGCTCGGAGATGTGTATAAGAGACAGTTTTATACAGAAAGAAAGTCTTTTTGCGGGTTTGATGACTTTGAAATTACATAACCTTAACGGAAGTATAGCAGATATGGAAAAGGAAACTAAACTGCGTTGGTCCAACTACTTGATAGAGTTATTACTCGTAATCGTTGGAATTACAATTGCTTTTTGGCTAAATAATTCGGCGATAAATCGAAACAATAAACAAGCGGAAGTTTCCTATTTGGCTGATATAAGGCATGATCTAAAAACAGATAGTACCCGACTTTTTGTGAACGTGAAGTTCAATGAGGTTAAAAGCCAAAAATTAGGCTATGCCCTTGAGTTAATAAGCAAATCCGCTCCCATTGACAGTGTGCTTGTCAACGTATTGGAGATAGGGAATTATGATTTTTTCAATCCCGATAATTTCACTTTAACTTCACTCCTACAAAGCGGTGACTTCAAATTGATTCACTCAGATAAGATTCAAAAGGAGCTATTGCGATTACTCAAAGTGTATGAATCAATTGATTTTATGCAAAAAAACTTTCTGCAAGCACTAGATGATAATTATTTTCCTATGCTGCTTAGTAAAGTGGATATGCTTCAATTCGAGGCGATTGATCCCGCTTTTTTTTATGGAATCGAGATAAAGAATTATTGTGCTTTTACATTAAATGAAACCAGTCAGCATATTCGTAGCTATAAATATGCTCAGAACCAGGTCAATAAAGTAAGTAAGCTGATAGATGCTGAATTGAATAAATACAACTAATGCACCCCAGCGGGCGTGTAAAAGTTACAACGATCGATGAAACATGGGAAATAAAGGAGATAAAAACGCTAGCCAATCTAACGAACAAGCTGCTTTCCTAGTAGCTACGCTTAGTCCTTTAGGGGAGATTACGTCAAAAAGGATGTTTGGTGGAAACGGTATTTTCTTTGCCGGAAAGATGTTTGCCATGGTAAATGCTAAAGGGGATTGCTTCCTTAAGGCTGATCCTCCACTACTAGCTGAATTCGCTGAAGCGGGGTCCGTTAAGCATTCCAGAATGCCCTATGGATCCGTTCCTGAGCAAATATTAGCTGAAGAAGAAGTGCTCCTTAGATGGGCTAAAAAGTCGATTGATGTACTGGTGAAGTCGCTCTAAATTTTGCTTGAAAACTAATCTAACTAGCTATGAAGACTAAAATACTATGTTTGGTATTCTTGGGTTTATCTTCTTGGGGTTTTTCTCAGCATACCTCTTCTGATCTCATTATTAAAATGAATGGTGATTCCTTACGAGGCAAAATCACCAATATTGGGCCCGATCAAGTTACCTACGCTTATCCAAACGAAACCCTTACCTACACCATCAGCAAAAATGGGCTAAAGGAAATACAGTTTGCTAGTGGTCGGATAGAAAAGGTGAATGATCCCATTGTGATAAAGGGCGAAGAAGATTGGGAAAAGGTTAAAATTGCCGTTTTGCCATCAGAGGTAACGGGCTTAAAGCAGGTCGGTCGAATCTATGCAGTGGGCCGACCCAATTTTGGACGAAGTCTAGCCAAAAAAGAACAAATCGCTTTGGATAAAGCTAGAAAAGAAGCCGCCAGTAAAGGCTGTCATCTCATTTTGATTGAATCCCGAAACCTTGATACGGACAATGACCTTATCTTAACGGCAGTCATTTACAGCTTCTAAAAAGTATTACAAACATGCTCTTATTGAGCAAAGTCAATAGCCCATTTAAGTTTGATCATTTTTATTCTTCTCCTTTTTCTGCTCCTTGAAAGAAAAAATGAGAAGACAACTACTTCTTTTGGGCTGTTTGTGGCTATTGGGGATGGAATATACCCAGGCACAAGTGGTAAAAAGCTATCCCATTCAAGTCAGTTTTTTCAATAATGCCACCTTACTACCTGGTGCGGGTGAGTTAGGAATTTTTGGACTGCCGATACATCCGGGTGTACGGGTCGGCCTGGCATTTACGATCCGGCAACAAACTAGAAGTCAATGGTTTCAGACCGCGCAAGTCGGCTACTTTTATCATCGCTATGTGCACCATGCCATTCAACTCTATTCGGAAACAGCCTACCGCTATGATCTTTCCGCAGATTGGGATGTAGAAGGAATGATCGGATTGGGATATCTACATGCCATTCCCGCCACCCCCACTTTTACCTTAAGAGATGGGGTATATGAAAAAAGACTGGGCCTAGGCCGGCCACAACTGATGGCTGGACTTAGCCTGGGACTTGGCTATCACCTTAGCCCTGACTGGAGAATTTTCATCCAATCTCAATTCTACGTTCAAACTCCTTTTGTGCGGGAATACGTAGCTGTTTTACCCAATCTCGCCTTTCATACTGGTTTCAGTTTTCCATTAGTTTTAAAAAGCAAATCATGAAAAGATATCATTTCTTACCCCTGCTAATGGCCTGGGCTTTTTTTACTGCCTGCGAAAGGGCTGAAATTCAGCCGACCGACCTTTGTATGCCAGCTATGTCAGAAGCACACGCCAAAGCGGATCTTTACCAAGGTGTAATCGACGAATATACCCGGAAAGGATTGCCCGGGATCGCGGTATTGATCCGCGATGAGGATGGGGAGTGGAGTGGGGCGTCCGGTATGGCGGATATTCATCGGGGCGTACCTTTTCAAGTCTGTCATGTATCAAAGGTGGCCAGTGTAACCAAATTATTTGTGGGAGTGCTGGTCATGAAATTGGTAGAAGATGGCACTTTTGCATTGGATGATCCTATCCGCAAATGGCTTTCTGACAAAACACTTAAGCGCATTGCGAATGCAGATCAAGTGTCTATCCGACAACTGCTAAACCATACCAGTGGTATTTATGACCTCATTGATGATAACGCTTTTTACCTAGCCATTCTCAATCATCCTGGCCGGAAATGGAAGCCAGATGAGTTGCTGGAATATGTACGTGGGGATGATGCAGTTTTTCCACCGGGTACAGATGTTGAGTATTCCAATACTAATTTCTTACTCACTGCCATGATCATCGAGGCGGCTACGGGGCAATCACATGCCACATTGTTAAGGCAACGAATCCTTGATCCACTATCACTTTCTGATACTTATTATCACTGGCATGAAGGACTTCCCGGTCTTGTAGCACAAGGCTATTTTGACCTGTACAACAATGGTAACCTCTTAGAAATGTCCAATTTCAACACGGGAAGTGGAAATGGATATGGCGGATTATATTCGACGATTTATGACATGAGAACCTTTATTGAGGCTTTACTGCGTGATAAAACGTTGCTTTCTCCAGCAAGCTTGGAAGAAATGTTGACCATTACGAGTGAAGACCTCGTTTCGGGAGAGGCCTATGGCGTTACGATTCGCAAGGATTTCTTAGATCGCTCAGCAGATGAATTTGGCCTGGGACATCGAGGACGTGACCTGGCGTATTCGGCTGATCTTTTCTATTTCCCTACTAGGGATATGACGATATCCTACCTGGTCAATTATGGCACAGATGCTAAAAGCGAATTACGAGAAGTATTCCTTCGTTTTCGGGAAGCCATGGTCGATGCGATGATGAAGAAATAGTATTAGGTCGTTCCTTTTCTTTCAGCTTTGATCAGGAGAGAAGTGCTCGCGCTAATAGGAGTATGCAAAGACCCGCAGATAGAAAGAATTTACCTCCATTTTGTCATCAGCTTTTTTAATTCTACATTTGCGGTTGTTAGAACATGTTCTTATGAATCCTTAACCTAACATAGTTATGATACGTAATATTACCATTACATTTCTATTCCTGTTGATGACAGGAATTTCTAGCCTGACAGCACAGAAGCTTGAATTTGCTCCTGTAGATGCGAGTCCAATGGATATCGCTCATTACCCACGGAACTCTGCTTTTAATAACTACATGGCCGAGGACCAAAAGCAAGATCCTAAAATCAAGGTCTTGTATTGCCGTCCGAATAAGAAAGAAAGAGAAGTTTTTGGAGGACTTGTACCTTATGGCAAACTTTGGCGCTTAGGAGCCAATGAAGGAACCGAGGTGACTTTCATGCAACCGGTAGAAATCGGTGGCAAGTTTGTCAACGCAGGAACTTACACCATGAACGCTACCATCCATCCTGATCATTGGATGATCCACATTTCATCTGAGTTAGGCGTGGCGGGTACAGCTAACCTCAATGCCGACAAGATTGTTGCTTCTGGTAAAGCCAAAGTGAAAAACATGAGCGATAGCCGCGAGGCCTTTACGATTGGTTTTCAGGATGTATCAGCAGACAAAGTCTATATGGTTTTTGAATGGGATCGTACCAGAGCCTATTTGCCCGTTAGCTTCAATCCTGCTTTCTTGTCTGGACCAGATGCCAGTACCATGGATCTTGCACAGTATCCTAGTGGTTCTAGGTTCCGTAATTTTGTTGAAAAAGAAGAAGATTTGGCAGCCGCTGAGCCTAAGTTGAGAGTGGTGTACTCTCGCCCCTTGAAAAAAGACCGTACGATCTTTGGTGACTTGGTGAAGTACGGAGAGCCTTGGAGATTGGGTGCTAATGAGACGACTACGATTACCTTTTATGAAGATGTCATGATCGGTGGAACAGCAGTCAAAAAAGGTACTTATGGTCTAATGGCTAATGTGGATAAAGCAGAGTGGGAATTTGTGATTCACAAAAATGTAGTCTCTTGGGGTATCGCTAATCACGATGATAAACTCAATGTAGCTTCCATTAAAGTGCCAGTTACTGCTCACTCAGAATCATTGGAAGCCTTAAGCATGACTTTTGACAAGAAAGACGATAAGACTGTACATTTGGTCGTAGCCTGGGACAAAACCTTGGTACGCATGCCAATTACGATGAAGTAAGTTATTTCTTACAGACCGTCAGAGAAAAGGGTGGAGCCGGCTAGGCTTCGCCCTTTTTTTATGGCTGCTCGGAACTCCTCATTTACAGCTCCTGTGCGGGTGTACCTACCATGGTCTAATAGGCGTTGCAATAAAATAGTATATCTGTCTCTTATACACATCTGACGCTGCCGACGAAGAGGATAGTGTAGAT
>CAJXUM010000584.1 GCA_913060855.1 uncultured Lewinella sp.
CGAGATCAGCCTCGGTCTCGTGGGCTCGGAGATGTGTATAAGAGACAGGGTCTGCCAATAGCATCGTATTTTGAAATTCGATAAACGAACTTTAACACTTCCTGAAGGGCTGGGCCGGCGGTTCATAATCTATAGTCGAAGGCATTTCCAAGGATCTGACCTTCAACTTCCGACTTACGACCTACAGCTCCCCTACAACCATTCCTTCCACTTCTCTACACTCGGTGGGTTATCGAAGTAGTTGAGGTGATGGCCTGGGACAACAACGGAATGGGTATCTTTTTCCAATCCCTGTATGTTACGAATATCTTCGGTTCCCACAGCTATATCATTGGGAATATTGTAATAGACCACCTTGCCAACGCCCACCTGTATCTTATCTACAAATCGCTTGAACCAGCCGCCACTTGACTCATAGTTAGTGATATCACCGGCCACTACAAAGTAGCTGGTTTTTTCAGGCTTATTGTTAGTTATGAGGTTCTTAATAAAAGGATCTTCAGGACTCATCATCGTTAAGGTGTTGAGTATATCGGGCGATTCTAGTTCATCCAATTTAGCCAGCTTAACGACATATTCCAATATCGTCTTGACATAACCTGGCAATAGATTTAGCGCAAATCCCAAAGCGAATTTGTACCAGGCCTTAGCCTGTGTTCTGATGATCTCTTTGTACTTTTCTGGGATCTTTTCCTCGATGAAATCAGGAGCCAAGCCGAAGCGCGAGCCACCGTTCGGCGTTCCAAACATCATGAGTTTTTCTACCGAGCCATCATCTTCTCGAAGACTCTCTATCATATAACGACTTACCAATCCGCCCATAGAATGTGCGACAATCGTTAATTTTTTGCTATGCCCGCTCCCTAGACCTACGTCAATCAGATCTTGGTGTAGTTTATCGGCGATCACATTAATATCCGTACCGAGGTTTTCGTAATCGTAAGTTAAAACGAGATCAAAGTTTTTATCTTGAACGGCAAATTCCGCCTGGTTAGCCATGAATTTGGTGTCACCAATGATGCCATGAATAAGTAGGAGGATTTTATTAGCACCGGCTACCTTTTCCTTGAGGCCATCCGTTTTTCGTCTTCTCTTGCTGACGCTGTAGTCTACCCATCGCAATTTGAAAACATCGAATTTATCTTTGAATACCGTTCTTAGCAAAACAAACTTCAGCGCGCGGGTGACGCTTCGCCTGCCATCATCTGCTTGGGCCGGTAGGTGATCGATGGAAACCATGGCTCGCTTATCAGCCGTTTCTTTTACCTCACCAAAGGGTAGAATAAACTCGCCATCAAAAGTGACAGGGATGATCATCTCTCCTTCCTCCATCTTGTCGGGTAGCATGATCTCTAGCGGCTGATCCACTAATTGCTCCTCACCTTGGATATCGTGTAATTCGATAATACACTTATCGCCATCTCCTCTTGTTTGAGAAAAGTCCATGATTTCTAAATCACTTTCTTCCAATAGATCAGGAAGTCGATAAATCGGATCGGTACCTCGGGTATGCGTATTGATACTGCCAAAGCTAAGTTTAGCGCTTATTTGTTCATTTTTTTGAAAGGTCATTCCATTGACGGTGCTGGCAGTAGCCCCGATGGTGCTTTCATTGCCAGATACCGTAATGATGAAGGTTTTGGTAAACCAGTCTTCTTTTTTGGCTGCTTTTTTATCTCCAATACCTTTTTCATCACCTCCAATTCCTCTGGTTTTTTTTGTGATTTTTCCTAACTCTAATGCATCCTGGGTATAGAGTGAAGGATTGAGTTCTTCAGTGCTAATGATAAATTTTAAGACATCTACCTCTTTGGAAAGATGAGCAGGAAGCGTGAAGACATCTTCTAGTAATTCTACTTCTCCGGACTTTCCATCAATCCACTCATTGAAATATAGACTTACCCCATATTTCCGGGACATGCCAATCAATAAGACGTAAAGATCCTCTCGATTTTTATTATTAAGACTCAATCGAAAACCTACATTTTCCCAGTCCTCTTCATTAGAAGCCTTGTTCAAGTCTACCGTGACTTCCGTTTGATCGGTAGGTACCTCATGCATTTGCCCATCTTCTTGCTCGAGCTCCAGTTTAATATCAATCTTGTTCTCATCTATCTTACTGGCACGTTTTTCGAGAGCCTTATATCTTTCCCATTTCTCTATGTGCTCCAAAACAGGCATTAACTCTCCCATACACCATTTAAGGTCGCCAATTGGCGCCTGTGCCCCTCTTACCATCAAATCGGAGGGGAGATGGATGATGCGCAACAATTCGTTATCATCTACCACCTTATGTTCCAATGCATAATCCATTCCTTCTGGAGCATCTATCAATTGAACGTAAGGGGAATGTAGCGCTTCACTTAGGGCCAGCATTTCAGCGCATTTTTCTGTTGAGCCATTCAGCCCAACCAGCATCGTCATGGATTTGGGAAGGCCTACAATTTCTGCCTCATAGGTGGTGCTAGAATCAGCACCAGGCGCGAGCAAGGTACTTTCTTCTATTCCAATCTTGGTGACTTGGGCGTCTATACCGGGATGAGAATCATCTCCTTTTGGAAAAAGTTTGATCGAAATACTAGCAATATCATCAGCTTCTGTCGGTAAGCCATGTACTTGTCCCAACTTCAATTTTAAACCTCTATCATTAACTACCGGATAGCGATTGGTATTGATGGGCTTATCGGATAGGAAGCCTAGGTTGGCGTTGAAGCCAAATAATGGATCGATACGTGGCGTCTGCTTTTTTCGACTCTTGATAACCGAAATCCGTGCTTGTGTATAGAGCTCGTTATAAGAAACTTGCCCTTTATTCTGTTCCAGAATATCTAAAAGGAAAGTAGAAAATAAGCCCCTACGTTCGTTAGTCTCTTCGAATATTTTCTCCAGTGCTTTTTCATTTCTGCTACAAGCTGAAATAAGCAAATGTGGCGTAGCTGGAATTTTTATTTTCCCTTCCGCTTTTTGCGTCAGGTAAAAGTTATCTCCTGCTAATAAATAAGAATCTATAGGTCTTTTATATACCCCATCCGCCCCTTCTCTGGCGGGTTCTTGCCGGGTGACTTCATCTTCCGTACTTCGTGTAATTGAGCCGGAATGGCAACTATCTAATATTAAAACCTTTTGGCCGGCACCTAGTCGAGATAGTATGACGGCTATTTCCTTATCTGCTAAGTCTTGATGCCCTTTTAGGCGACTGTCATAACAAACCAGGGTTTCATTCTGATTTTTAGCATCGAAGGTTTCAAACTCTGGTGAGGTTTTTTCATAAGAACCATGACCGCTGTAATAAAAAAGCGCAATATCCTCTGGCCCTGCCTGCCCTAAATGACTTTCGAAGGTCTTCAGTAGGTTTTCGCGTGTAGCATTACTGTTGAGAATAGTTGAGATGGTGGGGTCAAGGTGAGAAAAGTCTTTCTCTAGATAGGCACTCATGGCCTTGACATCATTTTCACAACCTTTGAGGTGCCTTACACTGGTTTCGGGGTGGTATTCATTGATACCAACTAAAAGGGCATATAGTTTTGCCATTGGGTTGAAGGTTTAGTATACGTGAGAACATTCTTAGCGCTATAGCTGAGAATGTATTACAATTCAATAGTATGTGTTGGAGACTTTCTAACGAAACACTGAAAGGAGTTATTGGACGCCCCACAATGTAAAAAAAAAATACCATAAACTCTATAAAATTTGGTTTGCAAATAGCCTTACGAAAAAAATCGTAGCTAAAACTTGCACCTACGAAAAAAATCGTATAGCTTTGTTCTACGAAAAAAATCGTAGCCTATGGCATTTAGTAAAAACAAACCTACTCAACGTGAATTGGCCATACTCCAAGTGCTCTGGCGATTGGGCCCTGCGACAGTAAGACAAGTCCACGAAGAATTGAATCAATTGGAAGATGCCAAAAAGGTAGGTTATACGACTACGCTTAAGTTCATGCAGCTCATGCACGAGAAAGGTTTCTTGAGCCGGGAAATGGAAGGGGTAAGCCATATCTACACGCCGACCATTTCGGAGCAAGAGAATGTGTCCCAGGTATTGGGGAAAATTGTGGAGACCACTTTTAAAGGATCTACCATGAAATTGGTCATGCAGCTGCTAGGGAATAAGAAAACATCCAAAAAAGAGTTGAAAGAAATTCGGGAGTTTTTGGATGACCTAGAAAATGGAGAGGAAGATTCTTAAAATATAAAGCTATGTACTTTACTGAACTATTTGCCCTCTTTTCTAAAGCTTTGGGCTGGACACTTTTGCACTCTCTGTGGCAAGGCTTGTTGATTTTCTTGGTGTTATGGGCGGCCTTGACCTACTATAAGCAGAAATCACCTCAGCTACGATACTTGCTTTCCTGCATGACTATGTGCTGTTTGCTAGGGAGCATAGCGCTCACATTTAGCTATTATTTTTCCCTCCCAACAAATACTAGCCTCCCAATAGAAGTGAGCCAGGCTATTTCCTTTGAAGACGCTCCACTTAAGGGAGAGGAATCCTTGGCTACGGCGACCACTTGGTGGCAAAATTGGCAAGACCAAGCCAGTGAATTCATGCACTTATATGCACGCCATTTAGTGCTGGGCTGGCTAGTAGGCGTTTTCCTTTTCGCTTTTCGATGGATCGGAGGCTTGTATTTTACCTATCGCTTGCGGCGTGAAGGAGCGATCGAAGCACCCCGCTCATGGCAGAGTAACGTCCAGGCTTTGGCCAATAATCTGGGGATTCAGCGGACGGTGCGCCTATTGGAGTCGTCCAGTGTGGAAGTGCCATTAACAATTGGCCATTTAAAACCTATCATATTACTTCCCATCGGCATGCTCGCGGGGCTTACGCCTCAACAAGTAGAGTCGATCTTAATACATGAGTTAGCACATATCAGGAGACATGATTTTGTCATTAATCTCCTGCTATCAGCCCTAGAAATACTATTATTTTATCACCCGGTGTTTTGGTGGATTTCCAGTAAAATCCAGGAAGAACGCGAGCTCTGTTGTGACGATATCGCGGTGGCCACCTGCGGCAACCCTCGCCTCTA
>CAJXUM010000585.1 GCA_913060855.1 uncultured Lewinella sp.
AGGAAGAAGTGTGTGAAATTTTCAAAAGCTTCCCAAAAAATGGATTTATTTATTTCCGTCAAATTACTTAGTGATAAAACGCCTCGATTATGGAAAGTATTAATGCCTTAACTCGTCAAATTATTGGATCTGCCATAACTGTTCATCGAGCTTTGGGACCTGGTTTATTGGAGTCCGCTTATCAAGAATGTTTACTTTATGAACTCAGGCTGGCTAAACTGGATGTACAAAGAGAACTCAAACTCCCCATCATCTATAAAGAAGTATATCTAGACTATGGATATCGAATAGACCTGTTGGTTGAAGGGCAAATTGTCCTTGAGTTGAAGGCTGTAGAAAAGCTACATCCTGTACACAAAGCACAAGTTCTCACCTATCTGAAACTCGGAGGTTACCCATATGGGCTCTTGATCAATTTTAATGAAGAACTATTGAAAAATGGAATTAGGCGATTCATCATGTCTTCCTTCATTGGCAAATAATATTCTCATGGAATTACATCTTCCTCTCCTCTACATAACCCAACAAAGCCAAGCAAAATAAGCTTCATCCCAACAAATTCCACGAACATAAATACACTTCTGCTGTTGCATATGCATGAGCACAAACCAATCAACCACAAAATTACAAATCGCCAATCTACTGGGCTTCATCACGATGATTGCACTCAATACATTAGCGATCACACTACCCGTCGCAGGTAGAACAACGGGAGAAATATCAGATTCATATCCCAATCTCTTCGTTCCGGCAGGCTATGCTTTCTCCATCTGGAGCGTTATTTATACCTTATTACTCGTTTTCATCATTTTACAAAGCAGGCATCTTTTTAACAAGGAAAAAGTAGGTCCAACTTATGTAAATACCATCGGGTGGTGGTTCGTCATTTCCTCAATCGCCAATGCGAGCTGGATATTGGCTTGGCATTATTTACTCACGACATTGAGCTTATTGATCATGCTAGCCATTTTGGGATCACTCATTGTCATCTATCAACGTCTACGGACTGGCAATAATAACGAACCTATTCCCTTCTTTGTAAAACTCCCTTTCAGCATATATCTAGGCTGGATCACGGTAGCCACTATTGCCAATGTAACAGCGGTCCTGGTCTCTATTGACTGGAATGGTTTTGGGATTTCGGAGGTGAGTTGGACGGTGACGGTGCTCATCGTCGGTGGAATAATAGGGAGCCTTTTCCTATGGCTGCGCCGGGATATAGCCTATGTTTCGGTCATTATTTGGGCCTTCTGGGCTATCGTTGTCAAGCGACAAGCCATAGGTAATCCAGATGAATCTATTATTATTACAACGATTTACGCCGTTTTAGCTCTATTTGTAGTCGTCGGCGTATTGCGTTTCTTAATTATTAGACCCAAAATAGCATGAAGAAGTTTCTGAAAATCATAGGTATTATCATTGGTGTTCTCGTCTTGGGACTTGGCATTTTATTTTTTAGCATAAACGAGAAAGAACCTGCTGGAGAAACGGGAGCGGCAGCAGATGCCTTGGCTAGAGCCATGGAAGAAGCGGTAAATAAAACGGCCTGGGACAGCACCAAATATGTGGCTTGGGATTTTGCAGGACAGCATCAATATGTATGGGATAAAGGTCGCCATTTTGTAAAAGTTATCTGGGGAGAGAAGGTCGTCTTGTTACACACTAAAACCGTCACCGGAGTGGCTTACATCAATGGAACGTTGGTAGAAGGAGATGAAAAAGAGTCATTAATCCAAGAAGCCTGGAATTATTTCTGTAATGACAGCTTCTGGCTCAACCCTTTGGTGAAAACTTTCGATCCAGGGGTACAGCGCAGCGTGGTGACTTTGGAAGATGGAGCTAAGGCCTTGAAGGTGAGTTATATGGAAGGAGGTGTAACACCCGGTGATAGCTATCTTTGGGTGTTGGATGAAAATGATCGACCTACAGCATGTAAAATGTGGGTCAGCATTATCCCAGTAGGAGGCGTATCCTTTGGTTGGGAAGGTTGGGAAAACCTTTCCACAGGTGCGGCTATAGCCACCACACACAAAAGCAAACTCTTCACCTTGGTGCTCAGTGATATAAAAGGAGGAATGGACCCCGCCAGTGTGGGGCTGAATGAAGATCCCTTTGAAGCTTTGGCTGCAAAATAGTGGGTCTAAAATCTATCTGGCTGGATAGACAGGCACACAACAATGGCGGCTTACTTAAGCCGCCACCAGCCTTTCACCTCTGCTAAGCCAGCAAGTCATTCCTTACCTTCCCATGTACATCCGTCAGGCGATAGCGCCGTCCTTGGTGTTTAAAGATCAATTTTTCATGGTCAATACCCAGTAAATGCAGGAGGGTAGCTTGAAAATCATGCACATGCACCCCATCCTCAGCAATATTATAGGAAAAATCATCCGTCTTACCATAGACTAATCCTGGCTTGATCCCTCCACCCGCCATCCACATAGAAAAGCAACGAGGATGGTGATCGCGCCCATAATTTTTCTGAAAACTACCCTGTGAAAAACTGGTACGCCCAAATTCTCCCCCCCAAATCACTAATGTATCTTCCAATAGACCTCTTTGCTTTAAATCTTTAATTAATGCCGCAGAGGCTTGGTCTGCGCTTTTAGCCATGATTCGGATATCATTCGGCAAATTACCATGCTGATCCCAGCCCATATGATAGAGTTGGATAAAACGAACATCTTGTTCCGCCAAGCGGCGAGCCAGCAAGCAATTAGCAGCGAAGGTACCAGGAATACGGCTCTCGGGGCCGTACATGTCGAAGATGTGATCGGGTTCCTTACTCAGATCGGTGACCTCCGGCACAGAGGTTTGCATGCGGTAAGCCATCTCATATTGATTGATCTTGGAATCCATTTCTGGATCACCCCAAGTCTTCTTTTGCTCCTGCTCCAATTGGTTCAAAAAATCTAATTCTCGCCGTCTGTCACTTTTATGAATTCCCTTCGGATTATTGATATAAAGTACGGGATCCGTTCCCGATCGAAACTGTACACCCTGATGATAAGAGGGCAGAAAACCATTGCCCCACATATTCATATTTAGATTCTGGGTATTAGATTTCCCCGCTGATAACAGAACGACAAAAGCAGGCAAATTTTCATTAGGACTTCCCAAACCATAACTCAACCAGGAGCCCATTGCAGGTCGTCCAATCTGTTGTGAACCTGTCTGTAAAAACACCACGGCGGGCTCATGATTAATCGCCTCCGTATACATACTATTGATCACACAAATATCTTCTGCTACCTCATAGGTATGCGGCAGCAATTCACTGAAATAACCTCCTGTTTTAGGGTGTTGTCTAAAGTCAAAGGCTGATCCAATTAGTGGAAAACTAGATTGCGCGGCCAGCATCCCGGTCAATCGCTGATCACCTCGAATGGAAGCGGGAATCTCCTCCCCTGCTCTACGTCCCAACTCCGGCTTGTAATCCAAGAGTTCTATCTGTGAGGGGCCTCCACTTTGAAAGAGATAAATGATCCTTTTGGCTTTGGGAGCATGATGTAAATGCTTAAGTATCCCTCCCAGGTCCGGAGCAGGGGAGGCGGGTGTAGGACTATTGCTTTGCCCAAATGAGGGTGGAAAAGCAAGCCCGGATAAGGCCATAGCGCCCAAGCCCTTGGTGGTCGTCCGTAAAAAGTCTCGACGGTTCTTCTGAAAGGCTGCACGTATTATATCTGGATTCATATTATCAGTTTGGTTCTCTGACAATTTTTATCCTTTTGAGTCAGCGCCTTAGGTAAAAGTCCCGCTTCCTTTGGGCGCAATCCTTTCACCTAAAACGCTGACCACAAAAATTGTCAGAGAAGGATCAATTTTTATAATGGCCTTCGGTACTGTTCATGATCGTATTGGCTACTCGAGCCAAAGCCGCTACCTTGGGTAGGGGCAAATCTGGGTCAAGGGCAACGGCCCCTACTTGCAAAAAGGAATTCGCTTCACTGGGTCTGGCTGTAAATTGTTCAACTTCCGCTTGGTAATAGGTAGTCAGGATAGCTGCTTCCTTACTAGTAGGTTGACGTCCAATTAGCATGGTAAAAGCCGTATTTAGAGCTATTTTGTCACTCTCATAAGTCCGCCAAATTCGCTCCGCCAGTACCCGACAAGCTTCCAACACTTGGGGATCATTCAACAATACTAAGGCCTGCAATGGCGTGTTACTTTTTTGGCGTCGCATTTGACATTCCGATCTCGTGGCAGCATCAAAAATAAGCATAGATGGCGGCGGCAAATTGCGTTTCCAAAAGGAATACAAACTCCGACGGTGGATGCCATTTTCAAAGTCTATCGCATAGGGTTTGAAGAAAGGCTTTTTGGTAATATCGCCCCAAAGTCCCGCAGGTTGGTAAGGGAAAGTACTGCGTCCTCCTACGGTAGGCACCAGCAATCCGCTACTAGCCAGGAGATTGTCTCGAATCATCTCAGCGGAGCGGCGATACCGCGGTGAGCGAGCCAAGTATTCATTATTGGGATCTACTTCTAATAAATGGGGCGTCACTTTTGAAGATTGCTTGTAGGTATTGGAGGTGAACAGCATCCGCATCAAACGCTTCACATCCCAACCATTCTCCTGAAAATCAATGGCTAACCAATCTAATAAGGCTGGATGCGAAGGCAAAGCTCCTTGATTGCCAAAGTCCTCATTGGTCGCCACAATCCCTTTTCCAAAAGCCAGATACCAGAATTGATTAACGGCCACTCTAGCCGTCAATGGGTGATCTTCATGCGTGAGCCATTGCGCTAATCCGTAACGGTTTTTGGGTAGATCAGCAGGGAAAGGAAAGATCGCCGAAGGGACACCACGTTCTACTTCTTCGCCATGTGCATCATACATTCCTCGATCCAGTACAAAAGTAGGTCGTTCGGTTTCCCAATCGCCCATGACCATAATTTCCCGCACCGTGTCGATCGTTTCGAGTTCGCGATTACGAATGGCTTGTAAAGCCCCGAGCGCTTCCCGGTAACTGTTATCCTTATTATGTCTGTCTCTTATACACATCTGACGCTGCCGACGAAGAGGATAGTGTAG
>CAJXUM010000586.1 GCA_913060855.1 uncultured Lewinella sp.
TATAAGAGACAGCATAGATACCGGTAGCAGCTAGGTCGGCATCTATCTATCTGCTTGCGTTTGTTTTCACCGCTTTTTGAAGGAGGCGCGCTTTCCATGCTGTGCATGTGCATGTGCATGTGCATGTGCATGTGCATGTGCATGGGTCGGTGGGTGTGTCCGAAAGCACCATGGTTTTTTAATACCGGTAACTTTTTTTTGCACTTTTTGGCTCACTCACTTTTTGCCTGGAAACTGGAAAATAATAATGTGTCACGCTCGACCAGTCGATGTCACGCTCAATCAAAAATCGTGATGTGAAAAAATAATTGTCCGTGAAAACACTATACCGGTAGTGTACACACACTGTATCCGACTTGACCAAATGTATGTACAGCCTGTGGCTTTATTTACGATTGCAGTGTTGTGTGCTTTTTTGGCGGACTGGGATCCAAAATTTCAAAATTTCAACAACTAACGGAAGGAAAACGTATTGCAGACAAAGTCTGCCAACAAAAAAAATCAAGTATGAAGTATCTCAGTTTAGTTTTTGCACTCTGTCTATTGGGAATCACGGCAAACGCTCAGCAAGCTAACGACTATAACAAAGCAAGCGATTCTGATCCAGCAGCCAAGGCTATTTTAGACAAACTCAGAGCGAAATACGATGGCTACAAAGCCTTAGAAGCAGATTTCACCATGCTCATGGAACTCGCTGATCAGCCCCAGGAAACGACCAAAGGGAAGATCGCAAGACAAGGAGATCAGTACCGCTTTGAAATGGGTACACAAATGGCACTTTGTGATAATTCTGCGCTGTGGCTAGTCATGCACAACAACAAAATGGTACAGATCAACGATATTCCTGATGAGGAGGATGCCAGCCTCTTATCTCCGCAGTCGATATTTACTTTTTATGATAATGGTAAATTTGCCTATCAGCTGGTACAAGAAGTGGATAGAGGCGGCAAGGTGATTCAAGAAATTGAATTCAAACCGTTAGATGAGTATGCAGATTATTCCAAGTTACGCTTGAGTGTCGATAAGAAATTGAATCAAATAGAAAGTGTAAAGGCGTTTGCCAAAGACGGCTCTCGCTTTACTTTTCAGATAGATAAGCTCCGACCTAATGTATCTTTCCCGGCTAAGCATTTTTCATTTGTGAAGAGTGAGTTTCCGGGTTATGATGTAGAGGATTTGCGGGAGTAAGCAGTTAGAATTAATATTAGAGTATTAATTCGAGGAGGGCCATGAAAATCATGGCCCTCCTTGTTGTTAGTCCTTGATCCATAGCCGTTAGGCTAAGCCGCAAAATCTCTTTAGGGATCAAATATTAGTAGAAAAGGCATGGAGAAGCCCATCGCATGCCGTTAGGTATGCCATATATCGATGTAGAGTCGGCATACATTTCGTACCTGACGGCACGGTTCCTAACATGATGACCTATTTTTTGCCTTAGCGCATTGGTTTGGGATAAGGTTGATTGTTGAGGCGGAATTAAAAAACCATATCCTATTTCTGCGACCAATAAAAAGTCTTGGTCATTAACCACTTCGACCCGACCAGTTTTAATTTTTTGTCTGTAGGAACCGTAATCGTAACATCAATTGACATCTTTCTTTTGAGACTATAGACTTCTCCCTTCCAGCGGTTTTTGGCCTCAAAATATTTTACTTTTTTGAGAATGATTTCTCCTATCCATTCTTTCTTGTCGCAAGCTATGATTTTACCATAAATGTATCCGTCTTGGGCCTTGTACACTTGAATGGTGGCATTTTCCAGGTCGGTAGCCAACCATTCCCCCAAAATTTCATCATCGGGAACAATAGAGAATGCAGTTAGTATACTGACACTACTCCATAACATAAGATGCATCAATACCTTCATTTTTCTAAATTTTAGTTTGTTTTACGATAATTTAAAATAGCCCAAGCATTGAACAGCGTAGCAAATCCGATCATGATCAAGATGTGTTTCACAATGTGTTGAAAAGAACTGCCCTTTAAAACCACCATCCGCATTACTTCAATAAAATAGGTAACGGGGTTGATGTAGGCAATGGTTTTTGCCCAAGCTGGCATCGCATCAATGGAAGTGAATAAGCCACTCATCAATATGAAAATCATCATGAAGAAAAAGGAGACGGACATCGCTTGCTGTTGGGTTTCCGAATAAGTGGAAATAAGCAACCCAAATCCTAAAATCGCGACCAAAAACAGCGCTAAATAGCCGTAAAGTAGCAAGAGACTACCTTGGGGAACAATGCCATACACCCCCCAAGAAATAATGAAAAAGCCAATGCTAAACACGACTAAACCAATGACCCAAAATGGAATGAGTTTACCCAAAATATAGTGGTGCTTTTTAATGGGAGAAACATTGATTTGCTCAATCGTGCCGATCTCTTTTTCCTTGACAATATTTAATCCGCACATATAAGCCCCCACCATGGTTACCAAGATTACGAGTATAGCAGGCACCATAAATACCTTATAGTTGAGATAGGGATTAAACCAATTAATGGCCGTTACCTCAATGCGCTTCATGACCGAAGTGGGTGCTTGGGTAATCACTTCAGCTTGGATCGCCTGGCTGAAGTCCATGATAATCGAACTCAAATAAGAGCCTCCTAAACTGGCTTTGGTACCATTGATGGCATTGACCGCAATGAATAACTTCTCTGAGCCGTTTCGGTAAATGTTCTTCTCAAAGTTCTTCGGTATTTCTAAGATCAAATCTGCTTCATCGGACTCAATGCTTTTGTAGGATTCTTTGAATGAATGCTTGCTTTCGATCAGTATAAAGTAGTTAGAAGCCGCTATTTTGGATACCAATTGAGTAGAGAAAGTTGAATGATCATTGTCTACTATCGAGATATTAATATTCTTTACTTCGTAGTCGGCAGCCAAGGGCAAAATTGTTAATTGCACAAGCGGTAAGGCAAATATTAGTGGCAATAAGGTTTTATTCCTAAATATCTGCTTGAACTCTTTTATCAATAAAAACTTTAATGGTCTCATTGCAGTCTAATTTTGAACTTTTTGAAGCTGATGAAAAGAAGAAAAACCGTCATCCCCGATAATATCAGCACCTCTTTCCAGATACTCATAAACCCTAATCCCTTGATCATGATGTTTTTCACGATGATGTAATACCATTTGGAGGGAATAATATTCGCGATAGCTTGTAGGAAGGAAGGCATATTTTCCAAGGGAAACATAAAGCCCGAAAACATAACCGTAGGTAATAACATAGCCATTAAAGAAAGAAGCATAGCCGTCTGCTGTGTCGCGCTTATGTTGGATATAAGTAAGCCCAAAGACAGGGCACAGAGAATCAGAATACCACTGACGAAATAGAGTAAAAGGAAACTGCCATTCATGGGCATATCCAATAGAAAGATGCTCATCAGCAAGATAACCGTCAGGTTGATAATAGACAGGAAAAAGTAGGGAATCGCCTTGGCTATAATAACCGTAAAGGGGTTCATCGGTGAAACCAATAAGACCTCCATGGTACCTTTTTCTTTTTCTCTCACAATAGATACGGAAGTCATTAACACACAGACCAAAAGCAAAACCAAAGCCATGACACCAGGTACAAAGTTGGTGGCTCCCTTTAATTCCGGATTGTAAAGCATCCTTACTTCTGGTAAAATAATGGCGGGCGTCTTGGCTTGCTGATTGACTTCTTGCTGGTAACTGGCGACGATAGAACTGATATAACCCGTCAGCGAAGAAGCGGTATTGGGGTCGGAGGCATCAGCAATAACCTGAATTTGGGCTTGGTTGCCATGGTACAGGTCTTCTGCAAACCCATTCGGAAAAACCACTACCAGCTTGACGTCTCCTTGCTGAAACACCGATTCGATTTCATTCTTGTCGATAATCAGTTCTTTTACATCAAAATTCCTAGAAGCGGAAATCTTTTCAATCAACTGTCTAGAAGCATCATCTTGGGCATAATCACAGATAACGATATTGGAATTTTTGATTTCATTGGTCAATGCAAAGCCAAATAAGACAATCTGAGCAATGGGTAGCCCAAAGAGCATCAGCAGGGTTTTGTTATCCCTAAAAACGTGTAAAAACTCCTTTTTGACAAATATGAAAAATTGCTTCATTTTAGTCTGATTTTCTTTTTGCTTGCCTGGCCAATTGATAAAACACATCATCCATGGTCGCTGCGTTAAACTGCTGCTTTAATACCGATGGACTATCTAAGGCTGCTATTTTGCCATCTACCATCATCGAAACACGGTTGCAATATTCGGCCTCATCCATATAGTGTGTCGTCACAAAGATGGTAATGCCACTATCTGCTGCCTCGTAAATTAAGTCCCAGAATTGTCGGCGGGTGATGGGATCCACGCCTCCGGTGGGTTCATCTAAAAAAACAATGGAGGGTTGGTGGATAATAGCGACCGAAAAAGCTAATTTCTGTTTCCAGCCCAAAGGAAGTGCGCCTACCAGCGTGTTGGCATGTTCCGACAAGCCTAATTTATGGATCAGGCTGGTGGATTTTTCTTTCAAATCTTTATCTGACAGTCCGTATATGCCCCCAAAAAATTGAATATTTTCCTGAATGGTCAAATCTTCATACAAGGAGAACTTCTGACTCATATAGCCAATATTCTTTTTTATCTTTTCGGGCTGTTTATACACATCAAACCCCGCCACATTCGCTGCCCCTGAAGTCGGTGTAGAAAGCCCGCAAAGCATACGCATAGCCGTTGTTTTCCCGGCTCCATTGGCACCTAAGAATCCAAATATCTCTCCCCGATATACTTCAAAACTGATCGCATCTACTGCTGTAAAATCTCCAAATCGCTTGGTTAATTCCGTAGCAGAGATGACTATATTATTAGGTGGATGCTCCATCATTTTTCATTAAGTGAATAAAACAATCTTCAACCGTGGGCGTAATGGGATGAATCGCTACATTAGTTTGTTGAAATGAAGCTTTGAAGGGCGCTAAATCCTCGGCAAGAAGCCCCCCCTCTGTCTCTTATACACATCTCCGAGCCCACGAGACCGAGGCTGATCTCGTA
>CAJXUM010000587.1 GCA_913060855.1 uncultured Lewinella sp.
ATATTGTCGCCAACTGGCTACCCGATTTGGCGGTCGAAGTAAGTCGCAGAGGGATCAATGGAGACCCTAGAGCGGAAGAACTCAACGGCATGCTATGCGCGATGGAAATGGCGCAACGATCCATTCACCCTTGTGGTGTAAAATATCTGATGAATAAACGCGGACTCCCTATACAAGCACGCACGCGATACAATAAGAGCCTATCTCAAGAAGAGATTCGAAGCATAGATATCATTGCTAAACTATGGTTTGAAAAAGATGGCTCATTGAAAGTGCTTAACCAAATGAAAACAGAAGGTTAATTCTTATGCCTATTACTTAGGAACAGCGGAAACTAGCGCTGAAAAACGAAGTATGGGAGTTAGCCATTAATAATGTGCGTAAAATGAAGCAGTTGTTTTGTTTTTTATTGAGCCACAAATTTTTCGGCATAGCCGAGCTATGGCTAAAGATTTTGGCGAAGAGAAAAAGCAAAAGAGCCATTCAGGTGCGTACATTATTATTGGATAATTCCCTAAGTAGCTAAAAATGTGTACATTCAGCTACTACTTCGTTTTCCTAACTTTAATGTGAATGAGATTGATAATCTAGGTTTTGTTTTCCAATTTTGCATTCATTTTTGTAATATTAATGATTGGATAAACGCTACCAAATGGAACTTGTTTTTGATAAAATACATGTACCTCACCAACATTCGTTCATCGGACGGAAGATGGAGCATTCACCCAATGGTACTGCTCGCATGCACGCCCATAAGAACTTTGAACTGAATTTTGTGATAGCAGGTTCTGGTCGACGCATTATTGGAAACAATATTTCTAGTTATGAGGATGGTGATTTAGTTCTCTTGGGTCCCGACCTTCCCCATTGTTGGCATTCGTTCATGGACGATGAAGGGACTTCTTCCACTAGCATTGTCGTTCATTTTTTTGAGGATATTATCAGTTCTAATTTTTTTAATATCCCCGAATTAGAAGGGGTCGAATGCTTGTTGAGAAAAGCCGATTTAGGCATTTGGTTTAAACCTAAAAACAACCGACTCATTCAAGCTAGTTTGGAAAAACTCCTGGCACTAGAAGGTCTAGAAAGATATATTGAATTGCTGAAGGTCTTCAATCTTCTCCTAAAAATTGAAGACTATGAATTTATTTCTGATACGAGTTATTCCTCTACTTTTCTGAAGGACTTGGACAAAATCAATTTGGTCTATGAATATGTATTCCAGCACATTCAAGAAGGGATAAGACAAGAGGAGGCTGCCGCCCTGTTGCACATGACACCAGGTGCTTTTTGTCGATATTTTAAAAAGAAAACCAAGAATACGTTCATGGCCTACGTCAAAGGCGTTCGTATCCGCCTAGCTGCAAAAATGCTAGCAGAAACGGACAAGCACATTTCAGAAATCTGTTATGAATGCGGTTATAATAATATTGCCAACTTCAATCATCAGTTTAAAAGCATCATGCAGAATACCCCATCCAATTACAGAAAAATATTCCGATAATAGATTTCCCTATATACATTCAGTCGCGTTCATTGTAGTTATTAACAATAGGCTTAGAGCTTGCTCTTGAAGAAAGTCTATCGATGCTAATTCTAATCATGAAAAGATATTTTTTACTTCTTGTTTCACTATTCTTATTTGCCTCCCTTCATAGCCAGGAACTGGTGGTAGGAAAGTCCCTATTCGAATTACAGGAGGAGCATACCCATGGCTCCACTATCATTGAGCTCCCAAATGGAGACTTGCTTACGGCTTGGTTTCAAGGACATGGCGAACGGTGGTCGGATGACGTACGGATCATGGGCAGTCGCTGGAAAAAAAGTAAACAGCAATGGTCTGCTCCTTTTTTGATGGCCGACGTTCCTGATTTCCCAGATGTGAACCCCGTTCTATTCCTAGATCCCAGCGGTAAATTATGGCTAGTTTGGTACACGGTCATCGCCAATCAATGGGAAACCTCCCTGATCAAATATCGCACGAGTCAAGATTTCCTCTCACAAGACGGGGCGCCCAACTGGCAATGGCAAGATGTCTTGCTTGTAAAACCGGGCGGACCAACGGAGCGGGGCATACAACCTGATGACCCTTTTGTAAAATCGGTTAAAACGCAACTAGATCAGCTATCCGAACAGTTCCTGAAAGCGGGATTAGATATGGAAAGATTGGAACAATGGATCAGCTTTAAAAAAGATATTCAAGCCAAAGCAGGTGGTGAAAACATGATGCGCTCGGGGCGACTATATGCCCCCGATGGCAGTCATCAAGCCCAATCATTGGGCTATCCCTATTTTCGTCGCATGGGCTGGCAAACCAAAAACAAACCCACTTTCATTGGTGATCGGATTATTCTTCCACTCTATTCCGATGGATTGGAGATGACCCTATTTGCTATCACCGATGATTTTGGCCAACATTGGACCTTTAGCACGCCCGTAGTCGGTGTCGCTAATATTCAAGCCTCCATTGCCCATAAAAAAGACGGAACGCTTGTCGCTTACATGCGCGATAATGGTCCTGCTCCGTATCGACACCCGATCAGTTTTTCCAAAGATAAAGGGCAAAGTTGGAGCCCTGTCGAAGACAGTAACTTGCCCAATCCGGGATCGGGTTCCGATATCGTCACACTACAAAACGGCCACTGGGTCATAGCTTATAATGATACCGAAGAAGGGAGGCATTCATTGGCAGTTTCTCTTTCAACAGATGAAGGCAAAACTTGGCAAAAAACGCGCCATCTTGTACTAAGTACCAACAAGGAGAAACCTGCCTCTGCCTCCTACCCGGCGATTATTCAAGGAAAAGATGGCCGACTACATGTCACCTTTAGCTATCGCCCCGCTGCCACTAGCAAAGAAACGGTTAACTACTTCAGTTTCGATGAAAGTTGGATACTAGCGGGGAGCGAGGACAGATGACAGGGGAGAGATGACAGACTGGCCAGATGTAGGGCAACCGGCGTATACTGGCAGTCAGAATTCCCGCTTCTCTATTCTCGCTTCTGTCTTCTAAAAACAAGCAAAACGAAAACCCATGTCTAGAAACTACATCTTGCTCTTCACTGGCCTTGCGCTAGGTTTAGGCTGGGCGATCCGGGGCCACTTCGGTCACGAATGGGGTGCGTCTTGGGCAGGGGCCATGGGAGCATTAGCCCTCATCTTGGTCGTCAACCGTAAAGATTGGCTGGCACACGCGCCGACATTGGCTGCCTTAGGTGCGGCGGGCTGGGCGATTGGCGGTATGATGAGCTATGGCATAGTCATTGGCTATTGTCGAGGGACAGATTATTGGAATGTGGCTTATGGTTACACCATGTTGGCTGTGATCGGTGGTTTATATGGTTTTATGGGAGGTGGGTTCTTAGGTTTGGGGTTGGCGAGTAGCGCAGATAAGAAGCCGGACTGGGCAGCCCTGATCAGTCAAATGGTGGCAGGGGCTTATCTCTTTTGGGGCTTTATTATTTATCAATTGGAATGGTTTATGACGCCACCTCGCTCTGAGTTGTGGGCGGCTTGTCTTGGTGCAGCAGTAGCATTAGGTTGGTATCTTTATCGAGAAGGTTATTTCAATGCCCTGAGTGTGGCCCTATATTCAGCCTTGGGCGCCGGCTTCGGTTTTGCCTTCGGCAATTTCTTACAAGTCTTGGGATCGGCTAGCGGAATCGCCTACAATTGGTGGAACGTTATGGAATTCACGCTGGGCCTGTGCGGAGGAATAGGGATGGCCTATGCAGTCCTACGCAATGAATGGCCCAAAAAAGCAAAGCCTTCGTCTCCTACCAACTGGCTGGCACTCGTTTTTGTCTTTGCCTTGATTCCTTTCATCAATTATGTAAATGCCTTTTCAGATAATAAATTATCTAAACTAGCAGAACAGTTTAGTATAGCAGATAGCGCTTCCTTCGTCTCTAGACAACAACTTTTCGGGGGGATTATTTTGTTAGTAATGGCGCTAGCAACCGCCATTGTTTGGAGGAATTTTCAGCGAGTTACTAAAAAGAATAATCAGCTGATCGGTCCCTTTCTGTTTTTTGCTTGTTCTTTCTATTACCTTTTATTTTCCTATATCATCAAGGGCTTTTTTATACGCCCCTTCAGTTTTGGACAATCAGATACGGCCTATTTACCGCTGCTAATAGTGATGGGTATTTTATGGCGTTTTGGTGCGAAAAAAGCACAAGCTAATCCGGTTTTCGCTGCAGGTATTTCTACAAAAAAATCATATCGCTTATTTATAGCCCTTATTATAAGTCTTTTATTCATTGCCTTCGTTTCCATCCAAGTTCACGATGGTTTAGGCGGCATGCAAACCCGATTCTAACCTTCATCCCGCACTCATTAATGCCCAATTTTATGAAACTAATTACCTTTTTACTTTGCTTTCTATCTCTTAGCTTATTGAGTCAAACTAATGCTGAGGAAGCATTTCGTGTGGGCGCAGCTGTCCGAGTGATTACGCCCGATCCTTTGCTGCCCGTATCCGGTGGCGTCGGTGTGCCCAAAGATGCCAAGGAGAAAAAAGGAGATTTGTACGTACGGGCCATGGTATTTGAAAAAGGAGATACACGCATCGCCATTGTAAATATTGACAACCTCGGCTGGCCTTCTGCCCTGGGCGACCGCTCCCGTGCCTTGATCAAAGGCATTCCAGCCGAAAATATTCTCATCGGAGCAACCCATACGCACAGTGGGCCAGATGCCTATGCATTCCCTAATGAAAAAGGAGAAACCCGAGCAGACCTGAAGTACCTCGACTGGTGTGTACAGCAAGTAGCTGATGCCGTCAACGAGGCGACGAGTAAACTCGCCCCTGCTGCACTGAAAATAGCAGAGGGCGAAGCGAAGGGCAAGATCGCTTTCAATTATTATGCTGAACAATTATACGATCCCCGTTGCAATGTGATACAGGCGATCGGGACCGAAGGAGCTACTAAGGATAAAGTGATCGCCACTTTGGTAAATTATGCCATTCATCCAGAAGCTGTCTCTTATACACATCTGACGCTGCCGACGAAGAGGATAG
>CAJXUM010000588.1 GCA_913060855.1 uncultured Lewinella sp.
GAATCATGAGAAAAGACGCATAAGAAAATTAGTGACATGTTTCAAAACAGTCTCTTAAAACATTTTTAATAATCTACCCCTTCTACAAAGGGAAGTGGGACACATTAAAGGTCACCTTGAACTAACCCGAGTTCTGGCTAACCCCAAACTTTTCCTTAAAGCACTTAGCAAAATACGACAAGTTATTAAAGCCGACGGCAAAGACAACTTGAGAAACCGAATCGCTGTCCTGCCATTTCCTCCCCCTACCCTCATATCTCCTCCTTCCCCAAACGCTTATGTATCTCATTCACCTTCATCAGAGCGGCGGAGCCATACCAGGGGTGAAGTTCCATGACGAGTCGGCCTTGCTGGATGGCTGGGTCCGTTTCGGTGAGGGCTTTGGCTTCATCGATCGTACTCACGTTGAAGATATAGATGCCTCGCACTTCGCCATCGTCTAGAAAAGGGCCCGCTAAGGAGAGTTTTCCCTCTTCCGCCAGGCGACCGATATTATCGAGGTGGGCGCGTTGTAGCTGGGCGGCTTCTAAGGAGTCTTGGCTGCGATTCGGTCCCGCTTTGAGAAAGGCCATCACGTATTGCCGCATGCCGTAATCATCAGCACCGACGGATTTAGCTAATTCGGCATCATAGCCGGTTTCTGCTACTTCGGTTGTCTTTTCTGCGGTAATAGGTTCATCGCTAGTGGTAGGTTGACAGGCCAGGTAAAGAAGGGGCGCTAAGCATAGGAACAACAGCTTTTTCATTTTCTTGTTTTTTGTTTGTCACTAAAGATAAGCGAAATAGTTAAAAAGATCCCAAAATAGTGTCACTTGATAGTTTTGGCGGGAATGGAATGAGAGCAGGTACGGGACAGGTACCGGTTGGAAACCGAGTACCAACGGCAATGACATGGCAGGGGACCGAGCTGGAGCTACGGTACCAACGGCGGAGGGCTGGGCGGCTACTGCTTGATAATTTTTTGGGTTACTATTCCCTCCTTGGATTGGGCTTTTAAAAGATAGAGCCCTGCGGGGAAGGGCGATAGATCGAGCTGAGTACTAGTACCCTGTATTTGTTGCGGAATGAGCAGGCGGCCTTGCAGATCGAAGAGCGCGATTGAAGAGGCAGAAGAGCCCGTCCACTCGAGTGTCAACCAATGACTGGTTGGATTGGGGTAAATGCTTAGCAGATCGGCGATATGTGGCTCCTCGGAAGGTGTCAATTGAATATCGACCAGTAGGGTTTCTTGACAATTGTTCGCATCCGTTACAATCACCTCATACAGTCCCGGAGACAAATCGAACAAATCCTCGGATTCTTCTCCATTTGACCAACTGTATTCGTATGGTCCAACGCCTCCTGCTACCGCTAGATTGATAAACCAGAAGGAATCGTATTGGCCACTTTGGTAACTCAATTGGATCGGGTCAGGCTCAAAAAGAGTAAATGCCTTGGTAGTGGCACACAATTTTTGATCAACTACGGTAACAATATAACTGCCTGCCATTAGGCTGTCTAGGTCTTCTAAATAAGTTCCGTTTGACCAGGCATAGACTAATTCACCCGATCCACCGATCACCGTAAGGTCAATCTTCCCGCTGGCTGAACCATAACAATGAGAATGATCAAGATCACCTAGAACTATTGGGCCCGCTCTATCCTCTACAATAGCCGACTCTGTCATCGAGCAAGCATTAGCATCGGTAATACTTACGGTATACATCCCAGCGGATAGATTACCGATTAGCCAGGTCGAGTCGCCCGTATTCCAGGTGTATTCATAGGGTCCCTCGCCACCAAATGGCTGAACGGCTATCACACCATTCAAGTTCTGGCAAGTCTCTGGAATAATTTCAACATTGGTTAAAATGGGATCGGGTTCGACTATGATTACATTCGTTACAAAATTACATTGTAGGTTGTCCTGGACCAGTACCAAGTGCTCTCCGGCGCTTAAGTTGGTAAAAATACTATCGGGCTGGAAGACAGGTGTATCCAAAGCATAGAGAAAAGGCCCCATTCCGCCCATTATTTGAACAGCCACCTCTCCATCATTCCCATCAAAACAACTCACCCCTGAAGAAAACGGTGATATAATAGGTGACTCCGGTTCTGCTAAGTCAAAGTCGTAGGCAAAAACACAGGCTAACTCATCCTTGACATATAGCGTATAACTACCAGCACTAAGACCAACAAAGCTGGTATCCTGGGTGTAGTTTTCACCATCCAATGAATACGAATAACTATTTCCCTCTCCCCCTGCTACTGTAAACCCTAGTGTCCCATCTTCTCCACCGGGGCAAGTAACCGGCGTTAGACTGAGTTCTAAAACAGGCGCCACCACTTCTGCCATGGTCGTATCGACCGTATAAATGCAATTACCGGGCACCTTTAGCACATAAATACTGAAGTCACCAGCGGGCCAAGTGGTTGTAATCGTATCGCCACGAAACCAATTGATACTATCTACCGAGTAAAACAAAGAGCCTTCAAATAATTTTCCCGATTCGATAATCACGATACCTGAACTATCACCCGGGCAAGTGGGGGTAAGGTCAATGAATAAAGGCGGGGCCGAGGCATTCTGAACGACAAAACTGACGGAATCCTGACAGCCTTTTTCATCTTCCACATAGGCGAGGTACGCTCCTGCTTCAAGCCCCGTAAAGACATTAGAAGTCTGAGTAGTAATACTGTTATCCAATCGATAGGCAAAATTAGCATTTCCACCACCCGACAATAGCAGCACTTCTCCGTCTTCATTCCCACTGCAACTGGCATCAGCCGTCATAGCTTCTAAGGTCAATTCAGCAGGTTGATCGATGACTACTTCTTGCTCCAACTTCAGCGCACAAGTCTCTCCAAATCGAGCAAAGACATCATAACGCCCTGCCCCTAAATTAGTGAAAGTGGAATTGACAGGTGCCACATCAGTTGCATTGCCGATCACAAAGCCTTGCAAATCAGCACTTCCTGCGGTAAGTACACGTAATTCGGCATCAGCCGTTCCAAAACAAGAAGGGGGCTGAATACTATAATCGACAGCTGGTCTAATATAAGGTTCTGCCGGAACGACTACTTTCCGCTCCAACATACAGCCATATTGATCTTGTATCTGAATCTTGTATTCTTGACCACCTTGCAACTCGATAAAGTTGTCATTTTGCTGGGCTGGCGCACCATTAATCGAAAACTTATATTCTCCTCCCCCACCCGTAATATTAACGAGCTGAATCTGGCCATCTCCTTCGCACTTGTCAGGTATAGAATCGACTCGTTCTACCCGTATCGGATCGAGGACTTTTGCATAGACAGAACGCCGAGTCATACAGCCATTCTCATCCTCTATCAGAACACCTACCACTGTCGTTTCCGTTATTTCGATTTCTGTTGGACAAATATCACAAGCAGAGTCAGTGCCATCCCCTACCCTAATGATTTCTGTAACTTGGTATTCCCCGCTTCCTCCTGTCACACCATCTAAAAAATTGATAGTCCCACCTGGATCACAAAAGACGACTTCCAAAGGAGGCGCGATGATTGGATTTTCATAAGCCAGTTCAATTTTTAAGGTATCTACACAATTGGAAGTGGCGATCTCGATAAAGTATAGGCCAGGACCAAGGTTTTGCACCGTACCTTCAACAGGCACTGGTGTATTCAACCAATCAATAGTAATATCATCATTCGCTGAATTCGAAGTGACCAGAATACTCCCATTGTCTGTACCCTGGCAAGTAGGCTGTTGAACATCGATCGTGAGATCCACATCGCAATCAGTGGGTTGCGTCACGGTACTTTGCCCATTTAAGGTAGTTCCCCCAAATAAAAAAAGCAGTCCAAGAAGGAGCCCATTAAGGCTTCTTCTGAACTGCTTCGCGTAAGGCATTTTTGGGATGACAGATTGTATGCTAATGGGATTATATACTGACGCCGAAGAGGTTTGGAAACCTAAATGCTCTTCAAGTACAGTATATACTGACCAAAATGATTTGAAGTTTACCCCAACCACTTTGCGTCGAGTATATTTGTTATCAGTCCAGTTGTTCATGGATCGTCAACTTTTAAAACACATTGGGATTCTTTCGTAAATTATAAAAAATGCCTTATTTAGGAAACCCAAATTTGTTCAAAACGTAGGAGTCCAAGTATGAAGACAGCCTCTAAAGATCTCTTTCAATTGATTCAGTCTCTGAGTAAGCAAGAGAAAAGATACTTCAAATTGCATGCAACTAGGCATGTAATAGGCCAACAGAATAAATATGTGTTGCTCTTTGATGCAATAGAAAAGCAACCGCAGTACGACGAAGCCCAATTAAAGGAACACTTTCAAGCCGAAGCTTTTATTCGACAGTTTCATGTCGCCAAAAATTACCTCTATCACCTGATCTTGGATAGCCTCCGAAATTATCACGAAAGCAAATCAGGCGATAAGTTTTACAGTTGGATGCGCAATGCTCGACTACTATTTGACAAGGGCTTATATGAACAAAGTGAAAAAGCCCAGGATAAGGCCCGCAAATTGGCTCAAAGCGAAGAAAATTTTCTTCAATTGCTAGAAGTCTACCGCTGGCAACATCAAATGATGCATAGCCAAAACAAACTCGATGAGTTAGAAAATTACGTCTCAGAAGGTATCTTGGAGGAGTTTGAGGTATTGGAAAAATACCGAAACTTACTTGAATTTCAGGCCCTAAATGACCAGGTATTCATCCCTTATTGGCGCAAAGGGGCCATTCGAAATGAACGTGAAAAGCAAGAGCTACAATCCTTATTCAAACGTCCGCTATTCCAATCGCCAGACGGGGCTCGCTCCTTTTACGCTCGGTATTTTTACTACAATGCTCGTTTTTCCTTTCATTATTTATTGGGGCAAGCCGAACAAAGCTATCAACACATCCGCAAGCTCGTCTCCATCTTTGAAAACCTCGAGCCCAAGCAATTGAAAGGAAAATTGGTCCGTAATTATGTCAGTGCCATCATCAACCTGTACAGCTGTCTCTTATACACATCTGACGCTGCCGACGAAGAGGATAGTG
>CAJXUM010000589.1 GCA_913060855.1 uncultured Lewinella sp.
AGATCAGCCTCGGTCTCGTGGGCTCGGAGATGTGTATAAGAGACAGCAATTATTGAGTATCTGGATTATTGTAAGAATATTGAAAGTCTTTATTCCTGCCTTGCAGTTGGAGCCTGAAGCCCTGATTTTTTCGATTAGAATAGTCAAAGTGGTCAGCACTTTTATTATTATGCTGATTGCTTTACGTGTGTTGGATATCATGATGCTCTACTTCCGTAAATTGACTCAGCGGACAGAGAATAAACTCGATGAGCAGGTCGTACCCATTCTACGGAGATCACTACAAGCTGTCATTATTCTTTGGGCTATATTTCAAGCCCTCAATTTGCTTGAGGTAAATGTTACCGCCTTGATCGCCGGTGTATCTATTGGTGGTCTAGCCATCGCTTTAGCGGCCCAAGATACGGTGAAAAACTTGATTGGCTCGGCCATGATCTTTGTTGATAAGCCCTTTCAAATTGGTGATTTTATTGATTTGGGCGGCTTTGCGGGAACGGTAGAAGAAGTGGGATTTCGGACGACTCGTATACGGAAATCTGACAGTTCCATCGTGGCTGTTCCTAATGGTGTAATTGCCAATCAGGCGATTACTAACCTAGGCGTGAGGGTTTATCGATTGTTCCAAACCCAGCTTGGCGTGGTTTACGGCACATCACCAGAAGCCATTCAGTTTTTCACTGATAGTTTGAAGCAGTTAATAGAAGCCCATCCCAATACGCAAAAAGAAGGATATTACGTCCATTTAACGACGCTAGCAGATTCTTCCTTAGGGATTATGTTTCGAGTAGCCCTGGATGTGCCAGATTATGCCACAGAGCTCAAAGTGAAAGAGCAACTCCTCTTATCCATACTGAAAATTGCGAATACTTTGGGGATAAGTTTTGCCTTTCCTTCCAGTTCTATTTACGTGGAAACGATGCCGACCAATGAATCTATAGCAATACAAGGCGAGGCGGACGAAAAAACAAAAGAAGAAAGAGTAGTAGCCTTGATTGAGCAACTAAAAAAGGGTTTCCACGAAGGGTAAAACTACTGACTTACATAACGAGCTTACAATAAAAAAGGCGTCATCTAGAGAACTAGATGACGCCTTTTTAGTTGTGCCTTACTGTCAATTAATTATTCATGTTAGTAAGGAATTCCTCATTGCTAGAGGTATGAATCATATGCTTACGAAGGAACTCCATAGCCTCATCAGGTTTCATATCTGACAAGTGATTTCTAAGGATGAACATTCGTTGCAAAGTATCTTTGTCCAATAGAAGATCTTCTCTCCTCGTACTAGACTTGGTCAAGTCAATAGATGGATACAAGCGCTTATTGGCCAATGATCGATCTAATTGAAGCTCCATATTACCCGTACCTTTAAATTCTTCAAAGATTACAGCATCCATTTTAGATCCTGTATCAATCAAAGCCGTTGCAAGGATAGTAAGAGAACCACCATTTTCAATATTACGAGCTGCACCAAAGAATTTCTTAGGCTTGTGTAGGGCATTGGCTTCTACACCACCTGATAATACTTTACCGCTCGCAGGTGCTACTGTATTGTAAGCTCGAGCAAGACGAGTAATAGAATCGAGCAAGATGCATACATCGTGTCCACTTTCTACCAATCGCTTAGCTTTTTCAAGTACTACGCCTGCAACCCGCACATGATTTTCGGCTGGTTCGTCAAAAGTAGAGGCAATCACTTCCGCATTAACGCTTCGTTTCATGTCTGTTACCTCTTCAGGACGTTCATCGATCAAAAGAACGATGAGGTAAGTCTCAGGGTGGTTTTTCGCTACTGCATTAGCCACATCCTTCAATAGCCAGGTTTTACCTGTCTTAGGTTGTGCTACGATTAGTCCCCTTTGTCCTTTACCGATAGGTGTAAACAAATCGACAATTCGCGTACTGAAGTCTCGGCCCGTAGGCGACATCAGCAGGTTGAATTTTTCGTTAGGAAACAGCGGCGTCAGGTAATCAAAAGGAACTCGATCTCTAATATCTTGTGGTTCTAGACCATTGATCTTAGAGACGCGAAGTAAAGCAAAGTACTTCTCTCCTTCTTTGGGTGGCCGAATGGCTCCCCGTACAGTATCTCCAGTCCGCAAACCAAATAGTTTGATCTGAGAAGGAGAAACGTAAATGTCATCAGGAGAGGTCAAGTAGTTATAATCAGCAGAACGTAGGAATCCGTAGCCATCAGGCATCATTTCCAAAATACCCTCACCTTCGATGATACCATCTAATTCGATATCAAATTTTGGTGGAGGTAATTCGTATTCTTCGTTTCTTTCTGGTCTTTCGGGGCGACTAGCAGGACGTTCAGTACGGCTAGCACGCGTTCTTTCTACCTTTTCTTGCTGCTCTTTTTCTACTTCAGAGGGGAAATACTCTGGTACCTCTTCTTTGATTACGGCAGGTTCTGGTATGACTACCATTTCTTCTGCGGCAATTTTAGTGTTATCTTTCTTGGAAGCCTCTTCAGTTTCGCTAGCCGTATTTTTCAATACTCCTGATTGTCTTTTAGGGCGAGCTCTTCTTTTTGGGGTCCCGGCGGACTCTTCTTTATTGACACTGGATTTTCCATTAGAGGAAGTGCTGTCTCCGTCTCGAGTCCTTCGACTTCGAACGCGACGGGTTTTTGGGGCTTGCTGCTCTTCTTCTTGCTTTTCACTAGCTCCAATAACTGCTTGCTGATCTAAGATCTTGTGGATCAGCTCCTGCTTGTTCATCCGCTTGTAGCCCTTTAGCTCTAATTGCTCCGCAAGCTCCTTGAGCTCAGGCACAAGCATGTCATTCAATTGCAAGATATCAAACATAATGCTGATAGTATGGTGTTAAAATGAGAATCCAAAGATTGGTTCTATAATGATAAAAAAAATAATTTATTCGAAATTTGCTTTCTGTCAGGAATTATATCCAAGGATAAATGTTGTTTACGTATGAGTGGCAGACTTTTATCAAATGGAATATAAAACTATGCGAGAATCTTTATGTTTTTTTAAGGCAGATCAGTACCCCTTTATTGAGCTTAAGTTTCGGAGACATATGGAAATTGTAAATTTCAGCACTCAAAAATCTCTAAAAATTACTCAACTCATGTGCCGTAAAAGTGGGAAAAAGCAGGAGTTGAAAAACGAACACCTTTACCGAATTTATGTGAAAGATGTATAATGTGTGGGGCGCTTCTGCGTTTTTGTCACAGCAAAAATACATTTAATTTTTAAATTCAAATAGTATCTTTGCAAAAAATCTAACCAAATAAAGCAGATATAGTTCAATTCTACACTATAATTTCCCAAATTTTAAAAAACTTTAACAACCGCTATGCTTGAGATTAGTTACATCCGGGAAAATCGTGAACGGGTCTTAGAGGGACTGAAAGTACGCAATTTTCCGGAAGAAGAACGACATATTGTCGATGAAGTGCTCGCGCTTGACGAAAAAAGAAAAAGTCTCCAAACAGAACTTGATGTTCAACTATCAGAACGTAATACTTTGTCAAAAAGTATTGGCGACCTTTTTAAGCAAGGGAAGAAAGAAGAAGCAACAGAATTAAGACAAAAAGTGAATGACCTAAAAGAGGTCGCTAGTAAATTGGAGCAAGCGCTAAAGACTACGAAAGAAGAACTAACTAAGCAATTGCTTGTACTCCCTAATATACCGCATCCTTCAGTACCTGCGGGCAATACAGACGAAGACAATGAGGTGGTAAAGGATTGGGAAGGACCACTTCCCGTATTGGATACTGATGCGAAGCCACATTGGGAATTGTCTGATAAATACAATATTTTTGACTTAGAACTGGGGGTTAAAATAACCGGTTCTGGTTTCCCTGTATTTAGAGGGAAAGGAGCCAAGCTGGTACGTAGTTTAATCAGCTTTTTCTTGGATGAGGCAGGTCGTGCTGGTTATGAAGAAGTCATTCCACCTCTGTTGGTGAATGAGCAAACCGCCTATAGTACGGGACAACTTCCGGATAAGGAGGGGCAAATGTATTATGCTGAAAAAGATGACCTTTATTTGATTCCTACAGCAGAAGTACCTGTGACTAATATTTTTCGTGACGTCATTATAAAGGAAGATGATTTTCCGGTCCAATTAACGGCTTACACACCTTGTTTTCGAAGAGAAGCAGGTTCTTATGGTGCACATGTGAGAGGATTAAACAGAGTGCATCAGTTTGATAAGGTAGAAATTGTTAGAATTGAGCACCCTGATCGCTCTTATCAGGCACTGGATGAAATGGTGGCTCATGTAGAAGGTTTGTTGCAAAAACTTGAACTCCCCTATCGCATTCTACGATTATGTGGAGGTGACTTAGGTTTTACTTCAGCCTTGACCTACGATTTTGAAGTCTATTCTGCAGCTCAAAAACGCTGGCTAGAAGTGAGTTCTGTTTCTAATTTTGAAACCTTTCAAACGAATCGACTAAAATTGCGTTATAAAAGCGAGAAAGGGAATCAGTTGGCACATACCCTCAATGGGAGTGCACTCGCGCTGGCCCGAATTATTGCTGCAATTATAGAAAACAACCAAAGTCCGGAGGGAATTCGTATTCCAAAAGTGCTGCAATCTTATACTGGTTTTGACCTGATTGATTAGCAGCCGTTCATTGATTTGCGAAATTCAATTCAACCAGCATGAGTGGAATCTATTTAGGTTTTATGGTTATTACGGGTGTTTTTTCCTTTATTGGAATGATCGTCAGTAATCGGCTAAAGTCAAAATTCAAACATTATAGTCAAGTGCCATTGCGAAATGGGATGAGTGGCCGAGAAGTGGCCGAAGCAATGCTACAGCACTATGGGATAAATGATGTTCGAATTCAAGAAGGGAAAGGCTTTCTTTCGGATCATTATAATCCAGCCAAGAGAGTCGTCAATTTAAGCCCCGATGTATATCGAGGTCGCCATATCTCGGCAGCCGCTGTGGCGGCACACGAATGTGGCCATGCCGTACAACATGCCAATGCCTATACCCTGTCTCTTATACACATCTCCGAGCCCACGAGACCGAGGCTGATCT
>CAJXUM010000590.1 GCA_913060855.1 uncultured Lewinella sp.
TCAGCCTCGGTCTCGTGGGCTCGGAGATGTGTATAAGAGACAGATCTTGTTGATGTCAAGGTGTTTTTTCATGGCTTTGTGAATTTGGGCAGGCGTAAGCTCAGCAATCTTCTTCTCTAAATTGGCATCATAATTCATATCGCGATCCAAAAATAGGTAAGAATTCAATTTACCAGCTAGCCCACCATCCTGTGCACGGCTTACTTCTTGGCTTTGCAACCAACCTGATTTGGCTGCTTCGATTTCCTCTGCTGTAAAACCGTCCTTCACTACCTTCGCAATTTCCTCACGGAAAGCTTGCTCCAGTTTGGCTGCATTTTCAGGCGCATAGATCGCATAAGCAAAGAAATTGCCTGTTGGATCCTGAGCATCTCCTGTAAAACGAGATCCTACACCATAACTCAAACCTTCCTTCTGACGGATACGAGTCGCTAAACGAGAATTTAAGAATCCTCCACCTAACATGTAATTACCCAACATCATCGCTGCGTAATCAGGATGAGACTGTCCAATTTCCAAGTTCAGGGCCGCAACAAAGGTTGCATTAGCCTTGTCTGGTGTATTGATCACCTCGTTCGCTGGCTTGGGTTCGTAGTAATGATCCTTTAGGCGAGTGTACTTCTTAGGACTCTTCCAATCCTTGAAACTTTTTGCCAACGCTTTCTTAGCTACCTTATCATCAAAGTCACCTACGATAGATACGGTACCATCTGTTGCACCATAAAACTCTCTATAGAATTTCTTGACATCATCTAAGGTCACTGCGTTGATAGCCACTAATTGCTCTTCGAAATCCATAGGATAACGCACATCTTCTTTCGGCCAATCGTTCATCATCTTACTCAACTTCTGGAAAGCCAAAGCTTGAGGGTCAGATTTTTGTCGCTCGATACCTGCAATTCTTTCCTGCTTTAGTTTTTCGAATTCATCAGCTGGGAAAGTAGGTGTCTTTAGCATTTCACCCAATAAAGCAATTACTTCAGGCAAATTATCCCGTTCAGTTTGGATCGTAGCACTTGCCGCACCACCACCACCAAATATTCTCACATTAGCTTTTAGCCTATCTAGCTCATCTTTTAAAGCCTGGCGATCCATTCTTTTGATTCCTTTGTCCAACATGGCTGCCGTCATTTGGGCTATTATCGCTTTACCACTTAATGTTTTAGCATTACCGTAGCGTAGCGTCATACGACCCGTCACAACATCCCCTCTCGTTTCCTTAGGTAGGAAAGCATATTCCAATGAATTGGGAATCTCATCCATTGTCGTTCTGCTATTGATATTGGCAGGTGATGGATCAAATTCTTCTCCAGCTGACAGCGCTTCTCCGCCTTTGTAATTACTTACCATCGCCTCAATATCGGGTACATCAGGAATGTCCACTCTATCAGGGTTTTCCTCTGGTACGAATAAGCCAACTGTTCGGTTAGACGGCTTAAAGTATTTTTTGGATACTCGAATGACATCTTCGAGTGTTACTTTTTTCAATTGATCTCGGTAAAGGTAGCCTAAGCGCCAGTCACCAATCGCAATGAATTCACTGATAATTAGTCCTACTCTTTCAGAGTTTTTCAGCAAATTTTCAATCTGGTTACTCAGCGCGGTCTTTGCTCTTTCTACTTCCTCTTCTGTAGGTGGATTATCACCTATCGCATCAATAGTAGACAGCATCGCCTCTTTGGCAGCATCCAAAGATTTATCTTTCAATACATTGGCAGAGAAATAAGCAGCACCAGACTCTCTCATTGATCGGATATAACCAAATTGAGAAGCGGCTAATTCAGAACCCACCAAGGCTTTATATAAACGACCAGAAGGTTCATTGGTCAAAATCTCCATCAGTACATCCAAAGTTGTATTCTCTGGGTGAGCAGCAGGTGCGGTATGGTACAAAGCAGCTACTGCTTGCACATCACCTGTACGCTTCAAGGTAACAAAGCGTTCACCGTCTTGCGTAGGCTCCTTCGTATAAGTCTTGTACAATTTACGCTCGGGCTTCGGGATTTTCCCAAAATATTCCTTGATCAAGCCCAAGGTCTGTTCTGTATCTATTTTTCCAGAAACAACTAATACAGCATTATCTGGCTGGTAGTACTTTCGGTAGAAATCTTGCAATCTACCAATTGGCACTTGCTCAATATCTGAACGCGACCCAATCGTAGATTTACCGTAGTTGTGCCACAAGAAGGCCGAAGAATAGATTCGTTGTGAAAGAATACGACCAGGGTTATTTTCACCTCTTTCGAATTCGTTTCTCACCACTGTCATCTCACTATCCAAATCCTTCTTGGCAATGAAAGAATTCACCATTCGATCGGCTTCCAAATCTAGTGCCCATTTTAGGTTTTCTTCCGTTGCAGAGAAAGTTTCAAAATAGTTGGTTCGGTCGACACTAGTCGTACCATTGGGACGAGCACCATGTTCCGTCAATTCCTGTGGAATATTTGGATGATTAGGTGTGCCTTTAAATACCAAGTGTTCCAACAAGTGAGCCATACCTGTTTCTCCGTAAGCCTCATGACGAGAACCTACCAAATAGGTGATGTTTACAGTAATTGTCGGCTTTGATTGGTCTGGGAACAATAAGAATTTCAATCCATTGGAAGTCAAAAGATATTCAGTAATACCTTCTACTGAAGCTACTTTTTCAATGCCTTCTGGCAATTTTTCAACAGCTTGCTTTTGCGCCATTAGCGAAACGTTTGCCACTAAACAGACAAATAGGGCTAAGAGCAGGGTTCTTATATGCATCTGGTTTTATTTATATGAAAAAATGAGTGTTAGTACAATTTTGCTGGGTTCTCTGGCCATTTTTGTGGGCAAGAGATGGTTTTGCCGAAAGTACTATTTCTAGTCTTTCTATGATAACTTCTAAAATGGCTTAACAGTTTTGTAACTATTAGACTTTAAGATAATCTGTTCTTATAATCCTCGTAGGTAAATGTTCTCACGACCTCCAAATTGCCATCTTCTTTCCTTATACATATAGAAGGATGCAAAACACCATTGAAATGGTTGGTCTTCACCATCGTATAATGTATCATGTCTTTCATTATAACCCGATCCCCCACCTGAAGTTCATTTTCGAAACCATATTCTTCCAAATAGTCACCGGCTAAACAACTAATCCCCCCTAAGCGATAGCTCGGCCGATTCTCCACCGGATCACTAGCTCCTTCAATCACGGGGCGATAAGGCATTTCGAGCGTGTCGGGCATGTGTGCAGTAAAAGAAACATCAAGAATCGCGGTTTTTGTCCCTCCACTTTCTATAATATCCAATACGCTAGCCACCAATACACCCGTTTCCCAAGCCACCGCACTTCCTGGCTCCATAATCACCTCCACGCCGTAACGCGCTCGAAAATCGCGGAGCAGTTTGATCAATAATGGCACATTGTAGTCCTTGCGTGTAATCAGGTGACCGCCGCCAAAATTGACCCACTTCAGTTGAGGGATAAAATGTCCAAACCGTTGTTCGAAAGCAGCTAGGAGTTTTTCTAGGTCTTCTGCCCCGGATTCACAAAGGGTATGAAAATGTAAACCTTCAACACCATCTGGCAATTTTCCGCCAAAAGCATCGACCATCTCCCCCAGACGCGATCCGGGTACAGCCGGATTGTACAAGTCAGTTTCTACCGTTGAGTATTCTGGGTTGACGCGAATCCCCGGAGACACCTTGCTGGGAAAGGCTTCCAATTGGGCCCGATGCCGTTCATACTCCTGGATAGAATTGAAGGTGATATGGCTGCTATAGCCTAGCAACTCCTCTAATTCTCTCGGAATGTAGGCCGGCGAATAGGTATGCGCTTTTACGCCCATCTCTTCAAAGATGAGCCGGGCCTCATGCAAGGAACTGGCTGTAGCTCCCGAAAGATATTGCCCCACAAGGGGAAAGACCTTCCACATCGCAAAAGCCTTCAAGGCTAATATAATGGAGATATCTGCTTCCTGCTGAACGTGCTGAAGTAGTACTAAGTTTTTACGGAGTCGTGCCTCCTCCAACACGAAAGAGGGAGAAGGACACGCATTATAGTTGATACTCATGGTCTACAACTCTAGATCTCCTCCTGTTTCCTCCTGCCATGGTAAACCATATTCACCCAATTTGTCGAGGAAAGGATCAGGATTGAATTGTTCTACATTGAAAACGCCTGTACCACTCCACTTTCCGGTCAAGACCATCATGGCTCCCAACATCGCGGGTACACCGGTCGTGTAGGACACCCCTTGTGCTCCCGTTTCTTTGTAGGCGGCCTCATGACTGCAATTATTCCAAATGTAATAGGTCTTTTCCTGTCCATCCTTTATGCCTCGGATACGGCAGCCAATAGAGGTTTCTCCCGTGTAGTTTTCTCCCAAATCACCGGGATCAGGTAAAACTGCTTTCAAAAACTCTAGGGGAACAATGTCGACTCCTTTGTAATTGACGGTGTCAATCCGAGCCATTCCGATATTTTGAATCACGCGCAAGTGAGTGAGGTATTCTTCGCCAAAGGTCATCCAGAATCGAGCGCGCTTTATCGTAGGATAATGCTTCACCAAGGACTCTAGTTCTTCGTGATTAATCAAGTAAGAGCGTTTGGGTCCAATATTGGGATAATTGAGGTCCATGGAAATTTCATGTGGTTCCGTTTCTATCCATTCCCCATTTTCATAATACTTTCCTTTCTGCGTAATCTCGCGGATATTAATTTCGGGATTAAAGTTGGTCGCAAAGGCTTTACCGTGATCTCCCCCATTACAGTCTACAATATCGAGATAGTGTATTTCATCAAAGTGATGTTTTGCTGCACGAGCGGTGAAAATACTCGTCACGCCGGGATCAAACCCACAGCCCAATACCGCTAGCAGGCCTGCTTCCTTGAAGCGATCTTGGTATGCCCACTGCCAACTGTATGCATATTTCGCTTCCTCTTTGGGTTCATAGTTGGCGGTGTCCAAGTAATTCACGCCTGCCTCCAGACAGGCATCCATAATCCTGTCTCTTATACACATCTGACGCTGCCGACGAAGAGG
>CAJXUM010000591.1 GCA_913060855.1 uncultured Lewinella sp.
GATCAGCCTCGGTCTCGTGGGCTCGGAGATGTGTATAAGAGACAGGAACAAGATATAGATCAAGGATACATCCGGCTGGGATGGGCCCATACACGCGTATATATCCGGTTTCAATCGTACTTATTGGAGCAATTGGAAAGTGAATTAAATACGGCCTTACTGCAAACCGCCGAAGAGGAGCAATGGAAAACTTACGCACAGGCTGCTGATCTACTTTCGGAAAGTCGAAAGCATAGCAAGCAAGCCCTGGCTTATGCGGATGAATCCACGAGTTTATACAATCACTCAAGCAATTGGTGGATAAAGGCCCGTATTCAAGCCGCTATGGAAGATTATCAGGGCGCCATCGAAAGTGCAAAAAAGGCGGCTGAAGCAGGAGAAGCCGATGAAAAAGATCGCTTTTACAAAAATACCAAGACGCGTATGGACAGGATGATAGCGGATTGGGAAGCTAAGACGCGATAGCAAAAGTAGGTTTGGGAAGTTTATGCAGATTAAACTTCCCAAACTGTTCTAATTAATAGGCAAGGCTTTTTTATTTTTTCTTTGTATTCAATCGTTTAAATAAAGAATCAGCCAAACCATTCAAATAATCCCACCCCTTCCATGGAGATAGACCGATAAAAGTAGCCACTAATATAGAGGTATAGATATTGGTGAGGTCTAAATTGAACTCAGCTTCCCCGAAAGAGAAATTAATCTTGATAAATGATAGCATCATCTAGTGGTATTGGATAATCAAAGTGCAGTTTGGCATAGTAGAAGCTGACCACCAGAAGGAGTGAAACCAAGATGGTTCCAAAAATGACGCCCCAAGATTGTGAGAATTGATCTCTGCCGAGCAGGGCTACCTTGTTGAAGGTTTTGCCTTCTTCTAGGGGGAGCGTCACTTCCTGCGGATCGGTTTCCATGAGTGCCTCCTGATGAAAAACACTCAGTAGGTAATCTCCATCAGGATATTTTTTTTCGTTAGAAAGATCCAATTTAAAGACCCCATGTAGATCACTATGGGCAAAAATAGGTGATGCCTTTATCCCCTCTTTCGGATCGAGGCGAAGGGTGGCTTTACTGTATCTGACCTGCGTTGTTTTATCATAAACCAGGCCACGGAGTATTCTATTATTTGCCATCGGATGGTTCTTTTAAGTAAGAGTATGTGTTTCTTGACCAGGTACTTTGAAATAGGGATTAACACTAAATTTTTTCCAGTCACTCATAAGTTGTACCAATAAATTATCAATGGCCGTCTTTTCGGCTGCTTCAAGTCCGGCATACCCACTTTTTACGCCACCATCTCTATCTTGATGCTTGAGTTGATTAATGTATACGATCAGGTTGAAACACATTGTAAACTGGCCAGTGGCGATGAGTTTATCCAAGATGTGTAGTTGCTCGTCACTTTTGTCCAGCTTTTCAAACCAAAGTTGTGTGCCAAATTTTCTAGCTTCCGCTGCAACTGCAGGAATTTTCATTCCCAGCATTTTTTCCATTACGATAGCTGGGGTCCAATTGTCGGTCTTGTCCTTTGTCTTTAGGGAGGTCTGATCTTGCTCAAAATCTTCGTCTGAAAGCCAAGGTCCATATCTCCTACTTTTTCCCAACTTAGTTCCCACTTGAAAATCGAAGGGACCCAATTCATAGATCAGGTTGCTAATTTGGCGATATTCCCATTTCTTCGATTGATAGACATCTCCATAGATCATCCGCCGGATTTGGGTAAGGAAGACTTCATTCAGTAGGGTAAACACGGAGCCTAGTCGATCCAGAACAGGTTCTCGAAATTGCTGGAAAGTGATTTTTTCTAATTTTAATCCCTGGATTTTGTCGAGAACAAAAGCCAATTCCTTTTTGCTATTAATATCTGCCCACATCAATTTCAGTGGCGCTATAGCTGTGGTCTTTATTTTCTGTATACCGAAAAGTAAAACCATAGTCAGGAGTAGGCCAAAAATACCGGCACCTAGCATCCAATTATTTTGCCCCTTGGAAAGGATAAGTCCGAGCAAGGACAATCCTCCTAGGGCATAGATGCCGATATTTATCCATTTATAGACATTTACCGCCTGTTCCTTGAGGGTAGTGAAAGTATTATCAAAAAAACTACTGCTTGGCGCATCCTCGCTTTTACTGAATTCGAAAGGACCCATTGCTGGAGCAGAGACATCTGAAATGATGATCAAATCATAATAATAGGTTTCGTCTGTTTTCTTCCTATTACGGCTCTCCGCGTTTAAAATACTTTCCACTCCTTGGTTGTCACAAATACCACCATCCATGATACCAATGGGCTCGTTAAATTGGGCCTTATTCTTAAAGGCTTTTCGAGCGTCGGAACCCCTTGGGAAGAAATCATCGGGAAAAGCTAAAGGTTCAAAACCTCCAGGAAAGCAGGAAGAGGAGGCAATAATGTCTCCTAATTTTACAGCGGATTTGGCTTCTTTGGGAACACTAAAAGGCTTGTTACCCATGACCCGTCCATTCTTGAAGCGAAATAGGCTTCCGTGCGTAAGTTCGGTGGCATTAAAGGCAATATCTTCTAAGTGCGGATTGGAAATTTTTGAATCAGTTTCCTTATCTCCCTTCGATGAAGGGCCATTAATAGCTGCCAGGTCTCCAAAGGTGCCACTATTGACATAAAGTTCATCATACGTTAGCGCAAAGGCATTGATGATATTTCGGCGCTTGTGTGCTGGCCACTCATCCTCTCCCATATGCAGTTTGGCCATGGCCGCGTCCAATAAATCAAATTTACCTAGTAGATCAATCAGGCTTTTGAAAATTTCTGGAAAGCTTTTCCCTTCTTTCACTAGTTGATAAGCATAATACACCCCGGTAAAAGTGCCACCAGAAACAGTGGACAGCATCTTTACATTGTTCAGGAGTGCTTGGCCCTTGTAGGTGGTGTCATGTAAATAAGACATTGAACCTAGGTGAAAGGCTGTGGCGCGATAGCCCCCACCCGATAAGCCCATCGCAATCTTGTCGAAGGGCGTTTTGATCGCATACTTGGAGGGCTGAGGGCCTTTTTTTGTTTCAGTCATTTTAGGGTCTTAGGTTTTGTGAAGCAGAATGAGTGAAGTATCGCTTCTGGTAAAAAGATCAGGCCTACCGACTTTAGGTAAAACCAGTTGGACGTCTTCATACAAAACATGAATACAAGAAATACGAATTTATCAGGGAGGCTTTAGAGCCTATTTGGGCAGCGCTTTTGGAGAAAGAAAGGATGTTTTTAGCCCAAATGGTGTTGCCCAAACAGGCGCTTAGACATTCTCTATTTGAGAATTAATCCAAACGGTCTAACATACTGAGCAAGATCAATTGGCTACTAATTTAGGCAAAAAATATGATATCGTCGATCAGGTAAGAATTTATTTGCTGAAGTTGTTTTAAAATGGAGGTTGAAGTTAATTGAAAGGGCTTCGTATTCTGTTCCAATGACTTGCGAATAAATCATCTATCGATTTTAAAACAACGTCGCTATTAAATCCACCTACCACCTACCACCTACCACCTCTCACCTCACCCACCGAAAAGCCTGCTCTCCCTCCGCACGCATCGTCGCCAACACGCCATCGAGGTGATCACATTCATGCTGCATCAGCTCGGATAAATCATCGGCCAAGTTCCAAGTCTGTTCCTTCCATTGAAGGTCCCGAAAGCGCATTTTGCAATAACGGTGACGCTTGAGAAAGACGTGTAGATTGGGGAAACTCATACAATCATCCCACATTTCGATCATCTCTTCACTGCAATCGAACAACTCGGGGTTGAAGAAGGCGATGGGCTTTTCGACATTCATTACCACCAGTCGCTTCATCACACCGATTTGCGGTGCCGCAATGGCCCGTCCCGCTCCGTACCTAGCCCGGAATTCTAGGATGATGTTGGCCATGGCATCTACCGTCGCCTGTAAGTCGGTAACTTCTTCTGGCTCTACCGCTGCACATACTTCATATAAGCGTGGGTCGCCTAGTAAAATAATATCGGATAGGTGTTTCATATTTTGGTGTTTTAGCTGTCGATTTTCAATTGGGCCAAGTTTTTTTCTTCCCTCAAAGCAAGCCTTGCACTATCAGTCCATCATACGCCAAGCCTACACCAGCCGGTAACTTCGGGTTCATCTCCTTATACAAGCCCATCTGATGACTCACATGGGTGAGGTAAGCTCGCCTTGGGCCTATTTCTTCAATAAATGCGAGTGCTTCTTCGAGGTTGAGGTGAGAGTGGTGAGCTTTGTGGTGTAGCGCATTTACAATGAGGGTATCGGTGCCTTCTAGCTTTCGCTTCTCTTCGTCAGACATCGTTTTCATGTCTGTAATATAGGTGATATTGCCAATGCGGAAACCGAGTACCGGGACGTTCCCATGCAGAAATGAGATGGGCTGGATCGGTGTATCGCCAATATGGAAGGGCGAAGCATCAATCAGGACAATGCGGACACGCGGTGCCCCTGGGTACGGATTGCTTTCAAAAATATAATCAAACCGCTTCAATAGGGCATCTTCTACTGCAGGAGTGGCATAAACAACCATATCTGTTTTCTGTCGAAAGTTGAAAGGTCGTACATCATCTAGTCCTATAATATGATCATTGTGCTCGTGGGTAAAGAGAATGGCATCTAGTTGATTGACCTTCGCACGCAGCATCTGCTGTCGAAAATCTGGTCCACAATCGATCGCTAGCGTTTGAGCGCCAATTTCGAGTAGGGCGGCAGCCCGGAGGCGTTGATCTTTGGGATCGGTGGAATAGCAGACGTCGCAATCGCAGCCGATGATCGGGACGCCCTGTGACGTTCCTGTACCCAAAAGTGTTAATTGGAAATTGATGTGAGATATATTTTAACGCGTTAAGAATTGGCCTCCTCTTCGCTCTCTTCGGTCACTCCTTTTTGCATTTTTAGCATTAACTTATAAATCTTGGCTGAAGGATCTGACAGCTGCTCGACGGCTATTTCCTCCATAGCTGTCTCTTATACACATCTGACGCTGCCGACGAAGAGGATAGTGTAG
>CAJXUM010000592.1 GCA_913060855.1 uncultured Lewinella sp.
CAGCCTCGGTCTCGTGGGCTCGGAGATGTGTATAAGAGACAGCAGTAGCTCGTATACCCGGGACACCTGCAAGTGCTGCTTACCTCGACGAATTATATAGAACGGCAAGAAATAAAGGCCCTTTTTACGGCTTGGGCATCAGTGCCCTAGGTTCCGCTGTAGGAGGTATTATCGGTACGATCTTGCTTATTTTTAGTGCCACTACCATTGCCACACTAGCAAAACAATTCTCTTCTTTCGAATATTTTTGGATTGCGGTACTGGGCTTAGCGGCTGGTATTTTTGCATCTGGCGGCTCTCCTTTAAAGGCTTTTGCCTCTTTGCTTTTTGGACTGCTGTTATCTACCGTTGGTATCGATCCTACTTTGGGGCACCCGCGCTTTCATTTTGATAGTCCAGACCTGTTGGGCGGCTTGAATTATATCGTAGCCATGATTGGCTTGTTTGGTTTTTCCGAAGTGTTAGAACATCTCTATACTGGCACTGAGCAAAAATATGAACCTCCGCAGAAGGTGGGCGGCGCATTGCACCAATTTTACCGGAAACCCATATTGTTGATCATCAAGGAAAAGTGGTTGGTTTTGCGTTCGGCTGTACTCGGGGTATTTGTGGGCTTTCTACCGGGTGCTGGTGCGGATATTGGTGCTTGGGTAGCAACCAGTTTTCAACAAATGCGAAAAGGGAAAAACCCAGTAAAGGAAGGAGAAGAGGATAACGAAGATGATCGTATTATTTTAGCGGGCACCAGTAGTAATAATGCGGCAGTAGCGAGTGCTTGGATACCTGCTCTCTCTTTGGGCTTGCCAGGTGATACGGTCACGGCTATTGTGTTGGGGGTTTTTATGATGAAAGGAATTACGCCTGGTCCCTTATTATTTGAACAACAGCCCGATCTATTGTGGTCGCTCTATCTTACGTTCTTAATTGCCAATATCGTCTTGCTGCCCCTCTATGGCTTTTTGACGGCAAGAATGGCGTCTTTCTTAATAAAAATTCCTTTTAAATTACTACTTAGCTTTATTACGGGACTGTGCGTGATTGGGGCTTTTGCCATCAATAATAGCGTTTTTGATGTGTGGATAATGGCGGGAATGGGCTTCGTTGCTTTCTTATTACGCCGGGGCGGTTTCCCTTTGGCTCAGGTCGTTTTAGGTATGGTATTAGGCCCGATTATGGAACAAAATTTCATGGTTAGCGCCATCAAGTCGCGTTGGGATCTCATGAGCTTCTTCGAACGCCCACTCGCCTTGGGACTGATGGTAGCTACTATCGCGATTATTATATTGGGTGTACGTTTGAAATCCCGATTTTTTGCAAGAGGTGAAGAGGTGAAGAAGTGAAAAGGTGCTGTTTTACTTCTTCACCTTTTCACCTTTTCACCAATTTCCCGCTGTATTCTTGCCCGCCTTGGGTAATTCGGTAGATATAAATACCTGGAATTAGCCGATCCAACAATACCGTTTTTTCAAAATCTTCTGTAGGAATAGCTTCCCAGTTCGTCCTAAGCAAGGGTATTCCCGCTGCATTAAAGAGCTCTAATTTTACCAAACCACCGATTACTTCTTTAATCTTTATTTTGATAAAATCCGTGGCAGGATTGGGGGTGACGGAATGGTCGCCTATCGGTGGGAAATTGGCTGTCGCCAGATTAGAATAGGAGAAAGCCCTTTCTTTGCTTACTGCTTTAATACGATAGATGTTATTGCCCTTTAAAGGCGCTTGGTCTGTAAATGTATAACTGCTGGAATTGCCCGCGGCGTCCATACTGGTCAATTTTTCGAAATGCTGAAAGTTTTTGCTTCGTTGTATTTCAAAAAAGTCCGTTTCTTCTTCTAAGCTGGTTTCCCATTTTAGTGCTATCCCCTCCTTGCTGGCTTCTGCTTCTAGCTCAATAAATTCAATAAAAGGAGTAGCACAATTGGGATAAACCGAGCGAGAATCGATCGTCGATAATCCTGCCGCATCCGTTACCTCCAATTCGATCCGATACCAATAGGTCTCTACGTCACAGCCCAGTGGATTGATCAATACGTGACTGGTGGTTTGTCGCACGGGAGGTTCTGGGTGGAAGTGGTCATTGTGATGGAAAAATACACGCCACTCATAGGATAAATCTTCTGCGGGATGCTCTGCATCTTGCACTTCCGCCTCGAGGCGTAGCAAGGAAGTGGCGTCTAAGGGATAAAGGTCACCGTCTTCAAAACTGGTAATTTGTACAACGGGTGGAGTGTTGTTAATGGATATCGTCTCCGTGACTTGCCCAATTGCGCCCTCGTCATCCGCTACCGTTAATGTGACCACAAATGATTTTGGACTATTAGCTGTACTGGAAAATAAATGAGAGGGTGCAGCTTCCGTACTCGTTTGTCCATCCCCAAAATCCCAATGGTAAGTCATGACAACGCTATTCGGGTCATAAGAAGAAGAAGCACTGAAATCAACGCTTAGCGGTCCTGCGCCATAAGTTTTATCCGCTTCAATAATAGCGATAGGCGGCGGATTACCTCCATAACTGACCTTCCGGATTTCGCCGGTAAGTGAGAGATAATAGATATTCCCATCTCTGGGACTCTGTTCTAAATGGATAATCTCCGGTGAATAGTCGTGAAAAGATTCAACGGACTGAAGTTCGTGATTGTCATCAAAGTCAAAAACCTTAATCCATCCACTGAAATCTATGCCGAAGAACTTGCCTTTATATTTATCGGGATAATTATCGCCTTCATAAAATACGCCCGCCATACTGGAAAAGCCATCAAAAACCTCTCCTTCGACTGGAGATTTTTCCGCAGCAATCGAAATGGAGCTGGCCTGCTTATTTTCATCAAAAACGCCAATTTCAGCACGAGTAGGTTTATTCCAAGAAGCATTGCTCCAGATAATACTGGGCATGGTTTCTACCGCGGGGAAGGCACTTGATGGAATAGGTTGTAGTGGATTGCAGGGGTTGCTTGGAATGGGGTAAGTATCTTTTACGGGGCGATTCATTAGTTGTCTAAAATTAAAGTACTCTTCATCGCAGCCTGCAGTATTGTATAAAGGATTTGGCGCCATTACATTGGGTGGAACATCGGCTATGAAAAAACTCCAATGCAAATAGTAGCCTTCCATAATCGGCCAACCAAAGTTTTCACCTCCCTTGGGCGCTACATCCATTTCTTCCCAAGCACCATTGCCTACATCACCAATATATAAGACGCCTGGTTGCCCTGCATCTGGATAATGGGTTCCCGTTTCGGGGCGACAGATAAAGCGATAAGGGTTGCGTAATCCATACACCCAAACCCGTGATTGTGGTGCCCTGGGTTGCGTAGGGTCATAGTAAGGATTACTGCTTAGCCCATCTCCGGTCTCTGGGTCTATTCGTAATATTTTCCCATTCAAATTGCCCAAGTATTGGGCTCGATAAGAACCCAAATCTTGATCCGGTGTAATAATCCCAGCGGCTAGTGCTGCCGAAGCCATTGTACCTAAACTATCGCCACCAATGTCAGCACCCGCATTAGTAGAACCATCTCCATTGGAGATAAAGAGCGTACCATCTTCTCCGAAGGCTAGCCCACCTAGGCCATGATAACTGAAGTATAGTGGGATGCCAGTCGACATGTCTTCACCGAGTAAAATCTTTCGACTGCCCGCCAAGACTTCCAACTGATCTGCGGTGGGGTCAGCGGTATAGCGGGTAACACGTCCGATCGTAGGGACAAAGGTAAGGGATGAATCCGCCTGGTAATCGGCAGAGCCATAATGGTGATAGTAGTAAGGATCTACTGCATATAAGAGGTAGAACTGACCGTTTTTTGTGAAATTTGGATCTAAGGCAAAGCCCATTAGGCCGTGATCTTTCCAATTGGCTACCTCTTCGCTAATGTCTAACAATGGTTCCGGGTATAGGACACCGCTCGTATCTACGACGAATACCTTGCCCGCTTTTTCCCAAACATACATACGTCCATTTTCATCGAAGGTCATTCCTATCGCAAAATCAAATGAATTGCTGAGGTATTGCGTATCGTAGAAATCGGGAGGAAGTTGGTTGAAGCCTTTCTGTGGTAATAAGAACAATAGCAGGAGGACCAGAGAGGAGAAGACTGAGGGGAGATATACATAAGAAAAAGAAGAGTGGTTTTGGGTGATTATTTTCATAGCTTGATCCGTTTAAGGGCCCAAATTAAGGTTTTCATCTAGTGGAGCCAAAGCCGCATTCAATTAAATGGACGAATTGCACAACTTTAACAATCCAATTAATCATCAGATATTTCGTTATAGGAAAGTCGCTTAGTTTTGATTGTTTTCTATCTTGCGGCTCCTGGCTAAAGTATAATAAGAGCGCCATGGGGAATTGGCTTTGGATATCTGATAAACAAAAAAATTAGACTATATTTGACGCCAAATAAAGACTGCCTGTATTACCTATTTGCATGTTGTGGATTGAGGCAATACTAGGCATCATTAATAACACAGACTTTATAACTCGAGAATCGGCTATACTTTGACAAAGAGCTTAGTTATCATTCCCACTTATAATGAACGCGAAAATATCGTCAAGATGATCGAGACGGTCTTTGCGTTAGATTACCCATTCCATCTACTGATTGTTGATGATGGCTCTCCCGATGGCACTGCCGACTTGGTCAGAGGGCAACAGGAAACCCACCGTGATTCTTTGTTTATTTTAGAAAGAGCAGGTAAATTGGGCCTAGGTACCGCTTATATAGAAGGCTTTAAGTGGGGCTTGGAACGGGATTATGATTATTTCTTTGAAATGGATGCCGATTTCTCCCATAGTCCTAATGACCTCAGTAGGTTGCTAGATGCTTGTGAGACACAAGGTGGCGATCTGGCCGTCGGATCACGTTATGTCAAAGGAGGTAAACTAGAGAATTGGCCTTTTGATCGGATATTTCTATCCTATGGGGCTTCCCTATATGTCCGTCTTATTACCTGGATGCCAGTGAAGGACCTGTCTCTTATACACATCTCCGAGCCCACGAGACCGAGGCTGATCT
>CAJXUM010000593.1 GCA_913060855.1 uncultured Lewinella sp.
CGAGATCAGCCTCGGTCTCGTGGGCTCGGAGATGTGTATAAGAGACAGCTTTGTAGCAATCGTTCTTCGAGTTCGGCCTGACTCATTACTGATGCTCTATAACCATAGCTACCGACGAAAAAGTTCCAGAAGATGGGCGAATTTTTAAAACGCTCATAGCTCGTGGGAAACTGATCTTCCCATTCATCTAGCTCACTGTAGAAGTCATCCTCAGTGGGCATGATCAGCTGTAGATTTTGATCTAGTTCAGGATCTTGCTCCTGTGTTTGCTGAAATTGAATACTTTCCGCTAATTTTTTGATACTAAGCGCAATGTCCATATAGGCCTCATCTTTACTTGGCCACAGAGAAATCGCTTTCTTATTAGACGGCAAAGAGGCCAGATCTACAAAAGGAGTCGTTTTAAAGAGGCTTGGACTTTGAATAATAGGAACTACTCGCTTTTCTCGTAAAAGGAATTCTAAATTTCCATTATGGCTTTCTTCTTCAAAAAAGAAGAATAAAAAGGCGGGGTTGATGATGCAAGCGACAATGGCTACCTCACCCATCTCCTGTCGAGTCACCGCATCATTGGTGATATCAAAGCCTTCCATGAGGATCAAACCTCTATTCTGTAAAGGGGTAAGAAACTGTGCCAATAGCTCAAACTCCGTCTTGGAGTGGTCCGAAGCATATAAAAAGGCAATTGAAACGGGTTCCATGGCTTAGTTACTTAGTGGTCTGATGAACAAATATAACTCATAAGCAGAAGAAAATAGTATGTGCTAAGGAACAGAAAGCCAGACACTGCGTACAAGGATAGGAAATAGTTGCATCCAAAACCACTTTTCATTAATTTGCTCCTATGAACCAACTAACTTTAAGTTGTCCCAACTGCAAAACGGATATCCCCGCCTCCGATATTAATATGGCCAATACCTTGGCAAAATGTCAATCCTGCAATACCGTGTTTGATTTTGCGCCCCTTTTAAAGCGACCGTCGCACAAAAAGCAGGAGATTTTGCTTCCGCCAGGTATCGATGCCTATTCTACCAATTATGAATTGGATATTGAAATCAATTGGCGAAAGGCGTCCGGTAACCTGGGGTTCTTCCTGTTCTTTACTTTGTTTTGGAATGGGATCGTGATGATTTTCGTTGTTACAGCACTGCTGACGGGGTCTTTCGTTATGTTGGCGGCTATTAGCATACATTTACTGATCGGAATAGGCCTATTGTATTATGTTTTGTCAGTGATGTTGAATACGACTTACATCATTGTCAACCAACGAGAAATGAGTGTTGAACATCGCCCCTTACGTTCCCCTTTCTACCCCGACCGACACATTCCTTCCCGTGAGGTAGAACAGATCTTTGTAGAAAAATACGTGGCCAGCAAAACCAATGGGCGTCCTAATTATGCCTTTGGGGTACAGGGATTGTTGGAGAATAAAAGCAAGATCAAACTGGTTAAGGGCCTGAAAACTTCAGAACAGGCACTCTATGTCGAGCAGGAAATTGAATCCTTCTTGCGGATACAAGACGAGCCAGTGGATGAAGAATGGAAAGGATAGGGGGTTAGAAAAAAATAGGCTATGCAAGAAGGCGCAGCTATTTTGTTACCAGGCTAGGCGAGAGAACCGTCCCGATAACTATACGGGAAGCCATAGCTAAATGAGGGCTCGAACAACGACACCTGGCAGCAAAATAGCAAGCTGAACGTGTAGGTTATTTATTTCTAAGGCCCTAAATCCACTCACCAACTGATTAAATTATTACTTAGTGTGATCGTTGTTGATAATAGACAATGGAATGAATCTTGATTCGTTACCTTTGTCTATCAATTTTTCAAACCAAACCAAGAAGATGAAAGCATTACACATTCTTTTCGCCTTTTTACTAGTAGCAGGAAGTACTTATGGACAAGTAGACTGCCGCCCCTATATCCCCACTGACGAAGGAACCGAATGGGAAATGACAAGCTACAATGCCAAAGGGAAAGTAGAATCTAAAACAACCCTAAAAGTGTTAGAAAAAGAAGTAAGCGGTTCTGATTTGACCGTTAAGATCCAAGCCGTTTCCTATGATAAAAAAGACAAGGAAATTTTCACCAATACTTTCGAGGCCTATTGTAAGGATGGTAAATTTGAATTGGATATGGCTTTTAAACTCAACGGAGAGGCTATGAGAGCTTATAAAAACATGGACATTGATATGGATGCCTCGGAATTTGGAATTCCTTCTATGGACGCCGCCGCAGGGACGACGCTAGATGATGGAACCATCACGGTGAAGATCGGCAATGGCGGGATGAATATGTTTAAAATGACCATAGATATCGTCGATCGGAAGGTAGAAGCCAAAGAAGATCGAACCACACCTGCCGGAACTTTCAAATGCCTAGTGCTGTCTCAAACGACACGAACGAAAATGGTGATGAAAATGGAATCGACTAGCAAAGAATGGTATGCCGAAAATGTAGGAATGATTCGCTCCGAAACCTACAATAAAAAAGGTAAGCTGATGGGATATAGCGAATTAACCGCCTTGTCCACGAAGTAACAGCAATTTCTCATGTGAAGGTGGAAGCCTGCCTGGCAAGGGCCAGAACAGACAGGTGCGAATTCGGAAGGCGGAACGTGCGCCGCTATAGCCTTCTTTCCGGCTTCCCACTTCCAATTTCCGATTTTACCGAGCTCAATAAGCTAGAAAATAAGGCTTCAGAATCCGTAAGTATTTTACATGAAACTGCTGTATGTTCTATCATGCTACTGGACATTTTACTCCGACAGCGTTTAAAAGTTTAGGTGTTGAAGGTTTATATCGGAGAATTAAGCCCTAAACCTTCAACTTTCAACTGATAAACCGGTCCAGTAGTATGATGTTCTACAGCGATTTCTCATGTGAAGGCGGAAGCCTGACTAGTAAACGCCAAATCTATCTGGCGCTAGACAGGGTGGAACGCGCGCCGCCATGGCCTGCTTTCCGATTTCCGATTCCCCCGATCCCAATGTAGACCTCAGCGATGCCGATGGGGCCATTGAAGAGCTGGCTTACCTAGAAAAGAAGTGGGAATTGGCAGGCGAATTCTTGCGATGGTACGATTTGGTGCGTTTGGAAAGAGTCGAAGAGGCTTTGGGAGGAACGGCGAGGGATCCGCAACAATCAATTGGAACTATCTTTGATGCCAATGGAAACTCGGCGCCATTCCGTTTGAGAGTACCTTCCGTCCCTATTCTAGGTCCGCTAGGCACTGATACTTATTTCCAGCCTATCCCACCCGATGAGGTCTTACTTCTTCCGAATTTGGGAGGGTAGATGGTGTTTTATCGATGAAAAATCAGTTCCCTTAATCGTATGATTACGTTGTAGGCCACAAGCTCAAGCTTGTAAGCCGGCTTAAGTAGCGGGCTCCCGCCCGCAGTCAAGATACGGCGGACAGGAGCCCGCTACTTAAGACCGCGAACGAGCAGAGCTCGTCTCGAATATCAAATTTTGTTCCGATAACTTCTAAAGTCTCGCTAATAATCAAGCACCGAATCAGGAGGAAGAGGTACTTGATTGTCTTTCCGCCAAGCCCTCATTTCTGCCACTAATTGGGCGGCCAATTCAGGCCGAGCAACTGCCAAATTATTCGATTCTTTCAAGTCATTTTCCAAATCATACAATTCTAGTTTGCCATCTTTCAAAAACTGAATCAACTTATATTGGCCTTTATCACCGTTTCCTATACTCCTTCATGAGTGTTTGGAACCCGATTTCCACTCCTTCCAACATCTGCTGATACAAGGCTGGTTTAGTCGTTTTTACCCAATCTAATAAGTCAGTTGACCTTGGGTGTATCGGTTTATAAGTACTAGCAATCGGTGTCATTTGCGCTTCGTATCGCGTCAGCTTCTTCCGCAACTTCTTGGTCAATTTGGCATAATCTGGCTGCGCGGCAAGATTGTTCAGCTCATGCGGGTCCAACGCTAAATTGTATAATTCTTCTTTGGGCTTGGTGGGTTCAAAAAAGAGCCTTTCATGAGGTTTGAGTTGGCCTTGTTCATGAAGCGTTCGCATGACATGAACGGCAGGACGATAAAACTCCAAATAAGCTTGATGGGCATCAAAGGGTACTTCGGGTTTATCATGGCGGATATATTTCCATTTATGGGAAGAGATGGCCCGTGATTGTTCCTCTATTTCGTCCCAGAGGTCCCGCGCTCCATAAGAAAATCTTCTTTTCGATTTTTTCTCAAAAACAGGTCTTCCCGTCATATACTCCGGGACCTTTAGCCCCGCCGCATCCAAGATAGAAGCCGTGATGTCAGTGGCACTTACCACATCTGCTCTGACTTGCCCTCCCTGATAACGCTTTGGGTAGTGTACAATCAGTGGAATGTGTAAACCTGGATCGTGCAGATAACCTTTACCTCTGATATTACAGCGTCCATTATCCCCAATAAAAATAATGATAGTGTTGTCTGCTAAGCCTTTATCCTCCAGTTCTTGCCTAATCATCCCTACTTCATCATCCATGTACTCTATTTGATCAAGATATTTCGCCCAATCTAAGCGAACCACTGGATGGTCTGCCATATAGGGTGGTAAAACAACCTTGCCGGGATCGACCGGGTGCTTGGATTTTGCCCTGACTTCATTCCACCAATCTCCGCGATGAGTGACTTTGAGTTGAATTTGTGCAAAAAAAGGCTGGTCAGTTTTTTCAAAAGTATCGAATTTATCAAACAGGCCAAATTGGGTTTCGCCATCCCAGGGACCAATAGCTTGGTGCTTAAAATTAACATCCGTTTTTCGTCCCTTTTGCATCACGCCATGATGCCCTAAAATAGTCGTATAACCTGCTTTCCGCAAATGATAGGTAAAGGGCTGATATGCTTTATCCAAAGGCACCTGCCGGTTGCTACGATGATGATGGGCATTAATCTTATTTTGATGCGTACCGACCATCATGGCAGATCGGCTGGGCGAGCAGATCGGATTGGTCACAAAACAGTTTTCAAACCTGTCTCTTATACACATCT
>CAJXUM010000594.1 GCA_913060855.1 uncultured Lewinella sp.
GAGATCAGCCTCGGTCTCGTGGGCTCGGAGATGTGTATAAGAGACAGGCGCTAATGATAATTACTCCTGTTAATTGGGAAGCATAATTACCGTAAGCCAGAAAGCCTATGCAGACGCCTTCAAAGGCTTTTCCATTGCGATACCCGCTTATATTCGATTCCACTAATTGGATTCCGGGATAATTGGCAACCTGAGGAAATAAATATTTCCCATAATAGGATTGGGTAAGTTGACCTCCTTCAAATCTACCAAAGGGTTCGATCTCCTGGACTATCGTACGATGCCATATTTTTTCAACGGACTCTCCAAGATACGGACTAAATTTTACGGGGGCAAAATTGCGAATGACCTCTCCTCCCGAACCTAAAAAATCAAATTTATAGGAGCTAAAGAAGCGAGTAAAATCAGAAGTAGTCGTGACGATTCTATGATCTATCTGCCAGCCCTGAGGTAGGGTGTAAGTGCTGATTTTCATATTAAGACCTTGGTCGTAAATGGAGACACTTTGGCCATAAGAGGGGTGGGCAGCTGTCGAAATATATAAAGAAAGGAAAAATAGCCCTTTAATTAAGATTGATTTTTTCATGATACTGATTTTTAATTGTTTCCCCTCTATAGCAGCAGATCATAAAATGTCATCAATGAAAATCATCTTTTTTTAATAAAATAAACCACAAGGCCCATAACTATCAGAAAGCCAACAAAATAGACCCAATAATAATTCCCTAAATTCTTTTTCGTGGAAGCAAAAAAATCTTTTTTAAAGGCTTGACCCTGTCCCATCATCAATAAGGCGCCCCAATAAAAAGGATGCGTCAACTCTCCATTATGAGTTTGTAAATAATCAAGTTTAGCCTTTCGGAGTGCCGTTGAAACGGAACCTCCATTTTGAAGGTTTTGGTACAGATGGTCAATCACCCAATTGGTCTGTTGATCATCTATACTCCATAAACTATATACCATAGATGGGCTCCCCGCATATTGGAAGGCATGGGCCAAGGAAAGTACGCCTTCTCCTCTTTGATATTGGCCAAGCCCTGTTTGACAAGCACTCAAGACTACTAATTTGCTATGGAGATTGAGGCCATATAAATCACTTGCCAATAAATAACCATCATCATTTTCTTTAGGTTGAGGATTCAGCGCTAAAAAGCTTTTTAGGGGTTGTTCATCATTGACTTGGGCATGAGTAGCGAAATGAATTATTTCCGCATTGGCCGATAGGCGCAAAAAATTAGCCTTGGTTGCTTGATCTTCTGTTAGGGTTATACCCCATCCTTCTTGTTCAAAACGCCTCACCAATTCTAAGGACCAAGGAGTACTTAACCAAGCCAAAAAAACAGAATCTAATTGACCGGAATGGGCCATCTCCTCCTGATACATATTTTTTAAGTCCTTAGAAAATCCAGGAGCAATGGCCAGGCGATATTGATGTTTGGAAGATGGCTTCGGATAAGAACTCAAATGAAGGGCATATTGAAATTCATACTGGTTGATCAACCAATCGTAATCCTTAAAATTACTAATAGTCTTGTGCCCAAGAACTTTCCGGTTTTGGCTTACAGTATTCTGGCTTGGGGGGTGCTCTGGCAATTGGCTAAGCAGCAAATCAAAACTAAGTGTTGCCAAAGCATCATCGGGGAAAAGTAAAATATTAGCGGATAAATGGTCCTCCATGGGCTGAAAAAATTGGCGGTATAAATAATGAGCCAACTCTGGCAAGCGATGAGAAAAACTGCGTTGACTAAGAAGCTTATTAAATTCAGCAATAGAATCCAATTGCCCTTCTATTAATAACACCTCCTTGCTTTCCAGCTGAATGCCATCATAGCAAACCATCAACAAATTGTTATCACGGATAAAATAGGCCAAAAGGCTTTGCTCTTTTCTTTGTAGGTCATTTTTTACTTTCGTTAAATCGATGGAGGAAGGTTGATAACGCAATTGATAATATTCGGGATATTCCAATGCCAGTTGTTGCTGCCATTGATTCCATTCCTTTTGAATTTCAAGCTCCATCTCTGTCAGCTCAGAAGTCATTTTTTGGGTCCCGGATTTGAGCGAATTAATGGCCCATATTCGGGACTGTAAATACTGATCATGAAGCTCCAGCGAGTCGGGGATTTTAGAAAAACTGAGTGCCTTTCTGTTTTGTAATTGGGCTCTAATTCCAAATGCCTTACTATTTTCTAAGCAGGTCAGAAAAAACAAACTTGCTTCGGCCAAATCTGGCGTAGTTGCTCGATGAGCAATCAAGGCAGCGGTAGAATAAATATGTTGTAAGTGCTGACCCAATTCCACTCCTACTTGTTGCTGATTGAGTAGCGGAAGCATTTTAGGTAAAAAGAGGTTGAATTTCTCAATCAGCGCTTGGGTCATTTCAAAAAGGGGTGGATCGTTTTGGCTTGTACTAAACGCAAAATGATTTAACCAGAAGGAGAGTTGAAAATCTATCAATTCAAAAGTGGCCGGATGGAATAAATTAATCTCCCCTGAAGTAGTGGCCAACCAATGATCGGTTGAATCCCGCATAGGGGCTACTCCTGACCAGGCCTGGTTTAGGTAAAAACGGACACTATCCGGATTGTTTTTTCCTTCCCAGGCTTTCGCCAATTGTAGGGCCAGACTAAGCACCCGATGATCTTGTTTTCCTAATCTATCCTGAAATTGCTGAAGACAAGTTCTCCATAATTTTATGGCTTCTTCTTTAGCATTCTGTTCCCAAAGGCAATGCCCAAGTTCTACCCGACTTTCCACCGTCCAGGGATGGGTACTGGACAGCAATTGCTCCCTGAGCAAAATGCTTTTTTTAAATTTTCCCTGAGCAGTAGAATAATCTTTTTTTACAAAAGCCAGTAAACCGAGATTATGATAGCTTTGGGCAGTCTCTATGGACTCCAGTCCCGCTAGTTGAAGATTCTGTTCTAGTGCCAGTACAAAGAAAGCGTTGGCTTTTTCATAATGCTTCAATTGAAATTCAATCTTTCCCAATCCATCATATAGATTGGCTCTTTCCAGACTTGGATTAGCCAAAAGCGTATTGCCCATTTCCAAAGATTTGCTAAACCAGGCCGCCGATAACTCAAACTCTCCCAGCTCAAAATATAAATCCGCGAGGTTGTAATAATTCATGGTCAGGCCATACCATCTTTCTGAGGATTCATTGGATGCAATGGCTTCCAATAATAGCTCTTTGGCTCGAAAAGGATCTCCAAGGTTCCGGCGGACATTACTGTAATTATTTAATACAACAGCATAATGAGGATGGCTGGGCTCCAAATTTTTTTTCATGATTCGATGAGCCTCCGCAATATATTTATCGGCAGTACGATACTGAAACAAGTGGTCAAAAACCATATAAACCATATTGGCACTAGAAGCCAGCTCAATGTGATCGGTGGGCAATAATTTCAATCTAATTTGATGGGCTTTCATCACCGTTTCTTTCCCCTGATCTACCTCCCCTGATTGAAGAAGCGCTAAGCCTTTATATTGGAGCATACTAGCGAGTTTCAGGGCATCAGGTTGCTGTTTTTTATTTTCTTCCACCATTCCTTTGGTCAAAGTTTCGACACATTTATTTCGATCCCCGATCACCAATTCACAATATCCTTTTTCATAATAGATATCTGAGCGGTAAAAATTAGCGAGAGGATATAAATCCATTTTTTCCAACACTTCTTGACAATAACTAAGCGCCCTTGTGATTTGATTGGATTGCCCCATAGCCTTAATCGCATAAAGGTATTTGTGAAATGCGGAATCCATTTGTTCCTCGGCCTCCCAATAACCCGCCAGTACCAAGTAAGCCTCACTTGCTGCGACATAATCTCCGGACTTAAAATACAGGCTATCGGCTTGAGGTAGGGTTTGAGCATGAAGAAAAGACCCTAGTAAAAGACCATTGATCAGGCTGATCAGTATTCGGAAAGTATAGCGATTTGCTTTAGGGTAAATCATTAGCTTTGCTTTTTATCTGCTTACCTTAATTCCTTCTACTATTTTTCAGCGTAGGTTTGAATAGGCCAGTTCAAACCTCTGTTCTAGGCATTTGCTATCTCAACACACTAAGCTCGCCCTGAAAAACCTGCTTCCCACCATTTTCAAATTCAACTTCGATCCAATACAGGTAAGTGCCTACACCTAATGCCCGATTGTCAAATGTTCCATCCCACCATGGAGCAGAAGTGTTAACGAAAAAATCATGGGCTTCATAGAGTTGCCCGCCCCATCGATCAAAGATAACATACCTATTTACTTTGGCGTTCAAACTTGCCTCAGCATCGATTTGAAAAAGATCGTTAAGTCCATCATCATTGGGAGAGAATACGTTGGGAATATAGATGGGGCATTTAACTGCTGATACGCTCTTTGTTGCGGCTATTGTGCATCCCGTTTCATCGATAAAAGTAAGCGTATATTCGCCCTGGGCTAGGTCTTCAAAGGATGGGCCGACTTGAGCCGTATCCGTATTTATCAGCGCCAAAACCTGTCCTGTTCCGCCAGAGATTTCATAAACTATGCGGCCATTTGCCGCACCGCAAGTGGCCGGTGAGGATTCAATGGTTTCAATGGCCAGCGGAGTACTTGATGCAACGATGACTTCACGACTGTCCCCACAATTGAGGCTGTCTTGAATAGCCACCGTATAAGTTCCAGCGGTTAAGTTCCTGAAGAGATTTTCTTCCTGAAAACTTCCTCCATCGAGGGAATACCGAATCCCCCGATCATTATTCACTTTTACCGCAATCGCGCCATTGCTTTCATTGCAACTGGTATTGGTTATCGCTACTTCTTCTATTTTCACTTCTTCTATTTCCACCACAAATGTCTGCTGTGTCACCTGGGTGTCTCCATTCAAACGAGTAGAAATGTCCACGGCATAGGCACCAGATTGATCAACCTGGATAGATGGAACTGTTTCTGGGATTTTATTGCCTTCAAAGTACCATTGGTAATAGATAGTGTCATAGGGTACATTTATCACGGCTTCTAAAAGGA
>CAJXUM010000595.1 GCA_913060855.1 uncultured Lewinella sp.
AGGTTTGCTCCAAACAGCCATAAGGATATCGGAGTAGATACTCCAGTCGTTTACCCAAATTGATAGGTGGGATATTGGAGATTTCCAAAACCCCGGTATTCGTCCCTGGCATACCAACGGCCTGAAAATCTGGGCTCCAGGATTCGCCAGCGGCTAATACCTTATCCATGACATTAGTAAGATATGGATTAGGGTTGCGGACCTGGATTTCTATTTCTTGGGTACTCGTTTCTCCGCCTCCTTTCGCCGTCACCACAAATTTAGCCACGCCCACTTGCTCTTTCATTTGTACATCGAAGTAGACCAGCTGATCACCTGGCTTGCTAAAACGGATCTGTTGACTGGAAGAACCCATCAATTGAGCTAATCCACTCATTTCTTCTAGGCTAATGGTGGCATTACTGACTTGATTGGTCATGGCAAAAACATTGACCGGTAGCTGAATGCGTTCTCCTGGACCCAAGACGCGGGGTAGGGTAGCTAAGACCATCAAAGGTTTCCGGACGGGAGTTGATTTTTCTGCCGAGCCGTAGGCCCCATCACTGGCTGCGACGACCATAGTTCTGACGGCGCCAATATAGTTGGGCAGGCTAATGGTATGCTTGGCTTTCTTACCTTTTTTGAGTTCAAAAGGTCCCATGTTTAATACAACAGGCTTGAATCTATTGGCTTGGCTGTCTTCTTCACCAGGGCTAATCTCTCCATCTCCACCAATGGTAAGGATACGCTCTAATTCACCGCCATAAGCACCTAAAACTTGATCGTACATATCCCAGGTCTTTACACCTAGTGCTTCCCTGGCATAAAAATGATCCCAAGGATTTGGGGTCACGAAGCGCGTCAAACCCAGTAGTCCTTCATCTACAACCGCAATGGTATAGGCCATTGCTTTGCCCTCTTTTTCCTTGACTTCTAATTCAAAGGTTTTTTCTGGTTGTAATTCATCCGGCATGGCCAGCACAGGTTCCAGTTTGGTAGCTGCATCCTCTACACTGATCGGAATCACCCCGTACATACGGATAGGTAAGTCATTATTGGCTTGCGCATGGGGCTGTAATAAAGAGACATGGGCGTATACCGTTGGTGCCATTTCCGGCGTCGTCTTGAAGGAAAAGGTGTTTTCTCCTTCTTTGGCATCTGTCCAATACGATTCCAATACTTTTGTACCGTTTTCTATCGTGATCAATGCTTTGCCAGATTCTCCCGTTGGGATGGTCAATTCTACATTTTCGCCTACCTCATATTTAGTCTTTTCTGCAGTAAAAGCCAACATGGCCAAAGCAGAGCGATTTTGATCATCATCGCCATACCATGGATAGCCCACATAGAAGTAATCGCCGGAGCAATGCCCGCTTTGTGTATCGCAGACCCGCACTAAGTAACGACCCCATTCAGCAATCGTCAAATCCCATTCTGCCTCGCCTTTACTATTGGTAGCGATACTAGTTTTTTGATTCGCATCATAGTGCGTAGTCGAATTGAAGCGGGAGACTTCATCATAGCCATAATCCCACCACCATCGCCAGTTGATTCTATAGATCCCCACTTCTAGGCTATGGTTTTGCAAAGGTTTTCCTTCGGTGTCTACTACCACAAAATCAATCTGGCTAGGTTTGTCTATATCGAGTCTTTTTTCTCCCCATTGTTTTTTGGGTAAGCCAATTCCGGTGTAAGCATCGTAGGGGTGATAAGGAATGCTGAAATTATCGGTACTAAAATCACCCCCTTTCTCGAAGACCCTGGTTTTGAGATTGGCCATCATTTTTCCAGGAACCAAGGTGTTTCCTAGTAATTGAACGGCAAAATCAGCTTTCCCTTCCTGGTTGAGGGTACTCTCAAATAGGGTTCTTGTATCTTGAGAGAAGGTACGAGCTGGGTCGTCAAAGGTATAGTCCTTGTATTTATCGAAAGTGGTTCGTACCGTCTTCAATTGCAATTCTACTTTGGCTTTCAAGTCGGAGGCGGGGGCTCCATGCAACCAAGTAGCTGTCAAGTCTCCGGTCAAAGGCTCATCTGCTTTCCGAAGTGCTATTTTACCAAAATCGAGGTCAATTTTCAAGCGATTAGGCTTGACCGTCTCTACTTTCAGGTTTTTATGGAAGGTAGCGCCGCCAGCTTTTACTTCTGCTGACCAATTGCCAGTAGGAGCGTCACTGCTCGTGTTAAAATATAGCGGATACATACCTGCCGTATTGCTGGCAGTAGTACGCTGCAATTGTATCTGACCACGAGGATCACGTACAGTCAAACTGATCGGATAGTTAGGGGGTAATTTGGCATCGCGATCTTCCAAGACGAAATTGAGGAAAATAGAATCTCCCGGACGCCATACGCCACGATCACCGTAAAGAAACCCTTTCAGCCCTTTCTGCGGGGCCTGGCCCGACACATCGAAACGACTCAGACTCAATGCATCACCATCCTGTAGTTTCAGATAACCTTTTTGTGTTCCTTTCTTGGCTACGACCACGAATGGTTTTCGATCCAATTCGACATTGGCAATACCTTGTGCGTCCGTTTGCACGATGCGCATCGACTGTTGCTGATAATCAAAGAATTCCAGCTCAGCACCGGATACGGCTGCCGTATTGATCAAGTCAGTTACCGCAATGAAATAAGAATTATCATTTCCACCCTTGGCTACCAAACCTAGATTCGAGGACAGGATATTACGTCGAACAAAACGGTCTCGATTGTAATAGGCGGGTTTGCAGGGATCGTCTCTATCTTTCCAATTATAGTCGGGATAATAACCATCTATACCATACCATCCATCCATGATACTTTGAATCTCTCCCTCTTCATTGAAGGCATCGACTCCGGTCTGCAAATTATCCTCAGATGCACCACTTGGACTGCCGCAGAAGTAAGAAGTATACGAAGGCCGGAAACCCAATCTGATTTGATAGATGGCTTCTTCGTCGGCTTCCACCAACTTGGATAAATCTAAGGCATAACGGGTCCAGTCACTACTATTGGCATTGGGATTCAGTTGTTTTAACTCTACCTTCTTTTGCAAGATAACGCGTCCCACTCGCTCTAGGTTATACGTACCATCAATGCGATTACTCTGCAAAAATTGAAGGATATTATTATTGAAGATCTTGAATACTTCTACTTCGACGGCTTGAAGGCTAATCGCTTCGAAGGGGAAGATGAGTCCATCAGAATTGGGTAAGATCACGCCTTTGCCCACCAAGCGAACTTCTGGTTTAACATCCTCCATTTTGATGAACCATTCGCTATTTTTACTCATTCCTTTGCCCATGCTATTTTTCACCCCGCTATTGACGACAATAACACGTTCGCCCGCTATCCGGCCGGAGGGATAAACACGGATTTGGTTGCCTTCGACCATAAAACGGAAATTCCCATCATAGTCGGCCATGGTCACGAGACCATTCAAGTTTTGATCTTCTTTTAGCGGATCAGAGAAGTTAAGGAGAATGTATTGATCCTCTCCTCTCATAACCGTTGCTTCGGTCACTTTGAAATCCCCTAAGGCGGGAACTTCTATTTTTCGCTCTCCTTTCAAGTCTACATCTAGCGGTCGGCCATTCCAGCTGAGCACTACCTCCGAGGCTTCTTCAGAACGAGCTATATTTTGAATAATAAAGATGTGTTCCAGCCCTTCTCCATCATGGGTCCACTCAATATCGAGCTTATTTCCTTTTTGTTTGGCTTCTAGTAGCGCTTCTACTTGTTCAGCGTCGGCTTCATCTGTGGTATAAAGCGTTGCTCGGAAGGCCTGTTTCTTTAAGTCACTGATGTCAGGCGCAAATAGGCCATTGAAGCTGAGGTCAAAATATTGGTCTTTGGTTCTAAAATCAAACTCAAAAACCTGTGCTTCGGCAGGCACTTTGGCAAACAACTTTTTAAGGCTCACCTTAGCGAGGTAGCTGGTGCCAGACGGGAGGGAAGCGGCTGGATCGAAACGTAGCGTCATTTTATCTTCCCAGGTGGCTTCACCCGCAATGGCAGGGGAGAAATTTAAGATGCCTTCCGCACTTTGACCTACTTCTTCTTCGGTCGCTACTGCGCTAGCAAATCGTACTCTAATGGGGTGAGCACGTGAGATCACACCAGAGGTAAAGGCATAAATATATGCATTCACACTTTCCGGCATTTGACGAGCTCGGTTTTCTTTTTTGCAGGAGGGTAGGATGACTAATGCTGAGATGACTAGAAGGAGTAGCGCCATCCCGGGTTTCAGGTTTCGCATGAACTGTTTTTATTGGTTTGTACGACTGAATATTACTTCAGTTGTATAAATTGGGAGTTTTTGGTAATAATCGGCATAAGTTAAGTATTTTGGGCTTGATATAAAAATATAATAACCGTTCCTTGCATCACTTTTTCAATGAATCAATTCTTGCCTTTATTTCCTCTTCAAATAGTTGTATTTCCAGGTGAAGGATTGAATCTTCATATTTTTGAGCCGCGCTATAAGCAGTTGATCAAGGATTGTGAAGGGGAGGGGTTAACCTTTGGAATTCCATCTTATATTGGGAATCAATTGATGACCGTTGGAACAGAAGTAGAGCTCCTGAAAGTGGTGAAAAAATATGACAATGGGGAGGTAGATATTCGGTCTCGCGGTTTGAGGATTTTTAATATCAAGAAATACTATTCTGTGGTGCCTGATAAGTTATATGCGGGGGCAGATATAGAGCCTTTGGTTTTTGAGGAGGAAGAAGATGTCGTCGAAAATGAAAAAATACTGGTGCTGGCTCGTGAATTATTCACCTATCTCGACATTAAAAAGGCGCTTCCGGATGATGTGGCAGATTTCAGAACCTGGGATATTGGGCATCATATTGGCCTGAAAATAGAGCAGGAATTCGAATTATTACAATTGCTTCATTCCGAAGAACGTCAAGCCTATATCATAGCTCACCTAAAGCAAATTCTACCAGTAGCACAAGATTTGGAAAATTTAAAAGTGAAAGCGCAGATGAATGGCCATTTTAAACATCTCAAACCTCCAATAGTCTAGATA
>CAJXUM010000596.1 GCA_913060855.1 uncultured Lewinella sp.
ACACTATCCTCTTCGTCGGCAGCGTCAGATGTGTATAAGAGACAGATTACATACAGTACAAGAACTTGGCTGAGCCGACTCGACCTTATCATAGAACGACATATCGATAATCCGGCTTTAAATAATGAAATCATAGCAGCAGAAATAGCTATCAGCGAACGGCACCTATTTCGTAGAGTGAAGGAGCTGACTGGTCTTTCACCGCAGAAGTATTTACGTCAATATCGCTTGCAAAGGGCTATGAAATATTTGGCCAACGGCAAGTATAGAAAAGTGAAAGAAACGGCCTGTGCAGTAGGCTATGCCAACACGAGTTACTTTATCAGACAATTCGAAATTGAATTTGGGCGCAAACCACTTAGGGTTTTGCAAGAAGCTGGCTGGCGATAGGTATTGTGGTTGGCGATTTTTGCCAGTCAATGGTATAATATCCCATCTTGTTGATAGTCACAGATCGATATGGGGAGCATTTGTATTGCTATTCCTAATCCTCACTAAGGGCATTTCCTCACCGGCCAATCAACAAATAAGGACTCCAATAATGCGGCGAAGCGGTAGCATCATTTTCCAAGAGCTCCAGCTTAGCTTTTCGCAAACTAGCCGCATAATTTTCACCAGATAATACCTCTTGATAGAATTTCACCATGAAGGTAGCGCTCACTCGATCATACACCTTCCAAAGGGAGAAGACTACATTGGGTATTCCAGCGTAAACAAAGGCCCGATTCAAACCAATTAGACCATCTGCTTTTTCAAGTTTTCCTGATCCGCTTTCACAGCTGCTCAGGGTGACGAGGTCTGCTTGGGGGCTGAGGGCATAGATTTCGCCCATATAAAGAATCCCATCTTCCTTTAGATCGGAAGTACTTGTAAAACAAGCGATCCCTGAGAATTCGGGCTTTTTCAAATTGGCAAAACTATGTCCTGCAATATGGATATAGCGGTAGCTATCTTCCAGGTTCATCTTTAGATTAGCTTCTGTAGCCGCTCTTCGCAAGGCCAGTTGATTACCTTTTGCCTTTTGCTGATCAAATAGATGGAGGATGTTATTGGCTTCAAACTCTGATGCTGGTAGTGGTGTGTACTGTCCCTTCTCATCAAAGGCCCGCAATGCACCATTCTTGGCGACAATACTTCCCGCTTTGGTGGATAAGGCTAAGTCTTCATGCTCATCATAAACCGGCGCGAAAACATAGATCCCTCCTTCGGCACGCTTTGACTTTTTCCTACTTTGAACCAATAAATTAGAAGAATAATGATAAGAGATTTCGTAGCCTCTTATCAAAAAATCTAAGTCTCTGAAAGGGGCCATTTTTGCTGATCGAAGGAGCGTTTCAAAGGGCACGTAGTTAATCCGATCATGACCAATGATGATTAGTCTTTTTTTTCCAATAAGCGAGGCTTCGATGGGCTGAAGAAATTGGCGGTATAGGGCGTGACTCAAGCTTACGAATTTTGCTCGACTAGTTTTTCGAAGCATAGGAGATCGCTGCAAAAGATCATGCAATTGTTCAATGTTGCTGAAAGCTTGGGAGCAAGTCTTCCTTAATGTTGACAGTGTTATCAATTGGGGCGCTTGGCCCTTTTGGACGACAATAGCCAGCTGTTCATAGCCCGAGAGGAGGTATTCTATTAATAATTCATCAGGCTTTAGTGTCTGCTGGAGTTCGGCAATGGAGTTTGGTTTGAAGTTAAATCTATGATTGAAATACCTCGGATATTCTCTTTCCAATTGGACTTGAAAGGTTTCATATGCCCGCTGGGCCTGGAAGAGCTGATTATTGCGGTAGTGTTCTACTCCTGAAGGATCTTCCTCATACTGGGCTTTCAATACCAGCTTTTCATAATGCTGAATATCGGACAAAAGTTCTTTTTCATGAATCTGGATGGCGGCAGGTAAACCCTCCATGGCATTAGCTTCTTCCTTGAGTTGAACCAGCCAAAGCTCTTGGGCTTTCATGCGCTGGCTGTAGTAAAAGCATTTTTCTATGAGGTCAGCAGAAGGTTCCAGTCGATTCAGGTACGTACAAAAAACTATACTTCCATGATAGATCATAAGAGAGCGATGGATCAAGGCCGCAGCTTGTCCTGCTCTCAAGGTATTCATTTGTTGAAGACTACGCGAATGAAATTGGTCGGCAAGGTCCATGATCGCCAAAGCAGTACGTAAAGCCTTTTTCTTTTCTCCTTCATCTCCATATAGCGTGGCCCTTATCTCAACGCATCTTGCCAGTTGTTTTAGAATAGCATACATATAAGTGATATCCTTCAAATCTTCCACAGCAGGCAGTTGGGTAAGATCATAAGAATTAAAGGTTTTAGTAGCGATGATCAAGGCCTTCTGTGTATAGTAAACCGAGGAATCCGCATACCTGATATCTTCTTTCATCCGCCAATTGTAAATCTCGGCTATTTCCATTAATATTCCGATGTCCTCTGAATTGACGGGCCCAGAACCATATTTTTCCCAGACCTCCACATATTTTTTGTAGAAATGGAGTGATTTGTCAAAGTTGCCCAACCTTTTCCAGTAGTGCCCAATGCTGCGGTAAATGCCGGCTCGAGCGAATTGAAAAGCAGGGTCTTTATCGTATATCGGTTCATATTTCGACCAAAGGCTATCTGCTTCCTGTATATAAGGCCAAGCCTGGGTGAAATTATCTAGCCAGTTATAATTTTCTCCGATCTTCCTTAGATTCTCAAGGCGTAGGAGTAGATGGTCTCCTTTGTTTTGTATCAGTCGTAGGCTTTTTTTATAGTATACGATTCCCTCCTCGTTGTCAAGTACATCTGCCAAGTAAGCGTAAGAAAGGGCTAATTCGCTATCAATAAGGTGTTCATTCTTTTGGCTAGCTGCATACGATTTCAAGATGTAAATCGCCTTCCTATGGTATTCAATACTCTTTTCATATTCTTCTAAAGCAAAATATATGGTACCAATTCTATTATAATGGGTAGACAGTGGATAAGCGTTTTCAATATGGTCCAACTTAGCGGTGCTCAGCGCCAACTTGGCGTAAGAGAGGGCTTGCTGGATAGATTCCTGATTTTCGTAAACTTTGCTGAGCTGACTGTAGGTCTCGACCATTACCACTAGGGCGCTAGCGGAAGGTGGGTGAAGCTTTGCGGGTTCCTGGGTAATTGGAAAAGATTGCTCCGCCTTTTGCAAATAAATCAAAGCAGTGTCTAATTGTTTTTGAGATAGAAAAAATGCGCCCAACTGATTGTAGGTGATTGCCAGTTGCCAATGCTTCTTTTCTCCGGGAAGGCTGGCAGTAAGTTGTAGCTGCTTTTGATAGCTATTTAAAGCCTGTTCTTTATCTCCAACTAATTCATAGATTCTCCCCAATGCGGTATAAATCCGCCAGGTAGCTGGCAGGAATCGACGAGCCTTTCTTTTGATCTTCTGCAAGGCCTTTTTTCCCAGCTGTATACCTGCTGGATAGTCTTCCGAACGCTGGTAACTCGACATGAGCTGCGTGGACGCCTGGATATAGGCCTCCCAGTCCTTTTCTTTTTCATGTTTTGCCAGGGTAGCTAGTTGAGTCCTGACACTTGATTCAGTTTGACTGTTCTCCAATGCTGGTGATTGCCCCCAAAGCCAACCATAGCAGGAAAGGACCAGGAGTAGGGTGGTAAGTCGTAGTTTGAGTATCATGTGTTTAAGTTATCGCTGTTGGGTAGAATGACTGATTGCAAAGATTTTTTGCCTCTATTAAATAAAATCTAATAGAGGTACTAGAATTAGGTGTTGACTGACTATGAAAACCTAACGCTTATTGCACTAAATAAAAGCCTGTTTAAAACGGTCTGAGAACGGATCCAATGAGATATGCATACTACAATCGGAAGTTAAAAGGATTATCCTGTCCTGTGCCCTAGTAACACTTAAGCAGAACTCAAATATAGCAAAACTACCCATAATAGAAGGTCGTATGGGAGGCAGATTTAGGAAATGGCAGTTTTGGCGTATTTCTTAGACTGACTCGTGTTTTGTAGTCATACCACTGGACAAATATCGTTTATCAGCTAAAAGTTGAAGGTTTATCGGCTTATTTCCTTGGCATTAACCTTCAACCCTAAACTTTTAAACCCACTGAAATTGAAATGTCAAGTAGTTTTATTTGTGGTAGGAGAGTGTTTGTAATTATTTGACTAATAGGGTTTAGTAGGGCATATGGAATAAAAATGTATATTTTTTTTGTGGTAAGTCTCTTAAATTGTCTTTGGCAGTAAGGACGTGTTTTTGGCATCTTTGAGCCATTAATAAATAACCCGATATAAAACCAGATCTATGAAGCGCGCGCGATTGCTTTTTCTCCGTCCATTGGGTTATTACCCCTGTCGTCTTGACGGCAAATCATTATTCATTTGATTTACATTTTTTACAAAAAAAACGGTTGTCAATAACCACAAACAGCATTGAAAGATGAAATTTAAGTTAAACTACTTTGTTATCCTACTAGCGTTGGCCATATCTACTCTTTCCGTATCCTGTAAAAAGGACGTTCCTGGATGTACAGACCCCACTTCCTCTACCTATAACTCGGAGGCTAATGTCGATGACGGTAGCTGCCAATACCCTGGTTGTACCGATTCCAATTCCCTCAATTATGACGCTAAAGCGACCATGGATGACGGTAGCTGTACCTATGCGAGGGATGCATTTATCGGCACCTTTAGCGCAACGGAAACGTGTACGAACACGAACAGTGGTAGTTCCGTAACAGCTTCATGGAACATGACCATTAGTGCAGGTACTTCTACGGATGTTTCTGAGGTCATCATTAATAACTTGGGGGACTATGGTGTTAATGGAACGGGAACCGTAGACGGGACTACGCTTACCTTTAATCTTTCGGGGGCGGTTAATATTGTAGGCTCTGGTACGCTTAGTGGAAATAAGCTGGATTTTACCTATACAGCTTCTGTCTCTTATACACATCTCCGAGCCCACGAGACCGAGGCTGATCTCG
>CAJXUM010000597.1 GCA_913060855.1 uncultured Lewinella sp.
GAGATCAGCCTCGGTCTCGTGGGCTCGGAGATGTGTATAAGAGACAGATAGTAAGCCGTGTCATCCTGCATATATTCCACCAAATTATGCCCCGTCTCAATCTTCGATTGAAGGGAGGCCAGGTCGGGAACATTAGTATTAAATTTGAGTTCATAATACCTCGGGTAGGCAATCGCCGTCTCATCGATATGTGCATTCAAAGCCTCCTCACTGGCGAATAGGTCTTGCTTGACTTTTACATCCTCAGGCTGTTCCAGCAATTGCTCATTGAGTGTACTGACCCTCTTCTTTAGCACTAATTCCTTTTGTACAACAGAATCGGGGACACCAGCATAGGACTTGATTTTTTCATCCTGTAAGTCTCGCAGTAAGGAACTCCGACCATATTCCGAAAACTGATAGGCAGCATCTAAGTAAGCTTTCTTTTTCGTTTCTCTGTATAATGAATTATAGATGCCAATATTTCGATTGTAGACGGCTACATTATCCTTTATGATCACACTTTTAGTATAGGGATCCGTAAACTGTTTCCGGAATTTATCCGATAATTGAAGGTAGATATCAGCATAGGTTTCAAAAAGGGCAAGAGATTCTTCCTTTGCGGTGGCTTGGTATTTTTGAAAAAGGTATTTAGTATATTCATTAAGGAGCGACAGGGTATTGGGGGTCAATCGAAAGGCGGATAAAGTCTGTTCAGGTTCTCCCGGGGTTTGTATTTTTTCTAGCGCTAGCTCAAATTTTTGATCGGCGGCCACCCAGTTTTCTTTTTCGGCCTCAATGGATCCTTGTAAGGCTATATTTTGACTGTATTCTGCACTTTGGTGTAAGCCCAACGCTTCGTATACAGCATTGGACTTTTCTAGCATTCCACTAGCCTGATCCAATAAATCTAATTGATATAAAATATTGGCGTAGCTAAAGAAATAGACCGCCATACTATAGTCATTGTGCGGTAATTGATCCGGCAGGATGCTATTGGCCAGCCGCATATAATGGAGTGCCGAATCGAGTTGCTGGGTGCTTTTGAAAGCAAGCGCTGTATTTTCATAGTTAAAACCTTCTGGAATGCTCCCTTTGGGATAGTTGGCTATAATTTTTTCTCGGCCTTTCGCCAGATAATATAAGGTCTTTTCATAATCACCAGACTCTTCATGTGCGATACCTAGGAGTTCGTAAGGTCCAATTAGCGCATAATGCTGCGGGGAGAAGAGCCGTTCACGTATGCGAATACAGGCTTCTACGTAATCTTTGGTACGGCCATAGTCCCCTAGGTAATAATGGTAAATGCCTAAGGCAAAATAAGCCCCCGATATACTACTCTCATCATCTAATGCTCGGAATATCTTTAGTGCCTGCTCACTGTAAGCGATGGCTTCTTTGTAGTTTTCTTCTGCTCTTGAAATACTAGAAAGGTTATTGAGGCAAATGGCCAGGTCACTGGACACGGGGCCTAGTTGGGCTTCAGCAATGGCCTTGGATTTTAAATAAAAGACCTTTGCTTCATCGAGTCTGTTGGCACGTTGGTAACAGACTGCCAAGCCATTGTATATGCTGGTGAAAGCTAAATCTGTTGAATCGAGGGAGGCCAGAAAAAGCGGATAGGCTTTTTGCGCATAATAAAAGCTGGAGTCATATTGGGATAGCTTCTCAAAGGTGAGCGCTATATGAAAATTGGCGTAAGCATGTATGAGTTTGGCAGCAGGCGCATTGGTGCTTTTTCGCATAACCGCCTGATGCTGCGCCAGGGCATCCTCCAACTGCGAACTTTTACGGAAGTATTCCCCTTTGCTAGTTTTAAATTTACACCAAGCTACCATATCCGTATTGGGGCGCTCACTCAAGACATCACCAAGCTGAATGAGCGAATCTGCTTGTTCAAAATTGGAACGAACCAGGGCGATATTAATTAGCTCAGCTACGGCAGACAATTCCAATGCAGGTATCGCTTGTGCTTGCTGGTAATAATACTGGGCGGAGTCCAATTGGTCCCGCTGATAATGATAACGCCCTTTTTCCAATAGGATCTCCGGCGATTGAGCAAAGCAGAGGATGGGAAAATGGAAAAGGAGGAGGCAGAAATAGTTGAAATAGCTTCTAATCCTGTGAATCATTATCGATTTACTCACTTTTTGATAGTTCAAGTTGCAGTTGCTTTGCCTTCTCTTGAAAAGGATGTGCTGGATTATCTACAATCGATGGTAGCAGTAGTTGTGCTTCGTCTAGTTGGTCTTCTTTGAGCGCACTAAGCACCAAAAGCCATTGCGCTCGTGCATGAAATGGACTAGTAGAATCTTCGCTCACTGGCTTAAGTGCGAGTTTGGCTGCTTCGGCTTTCCCTTGATACAGCAGACTAGCCCCTAAATAATAGCGAATCGTATCACTTTTCATGCCTGCATCCTGTAGTTGTGCTAATTTTTCAGCCGCTACGACGTAATTCTCTTCACTATAATAACTTAGGGCATCGTATAATTGGTGTTGGTCAGATTGACTCATCAAAACGGGCAAACCCGGATCCACATATTCATAAGTAGCATAAAGACTAGTGGTGCTATCGCTGTTCATTCCCCAATAGACCACTATCAGTAAAAGTATCGAAGCCGCGATGGCGAAGCCCGTACGCAAAGGCCCCAATTGCCGTAAAATCCCTTTCCTCTCTACCGGCTCACTGAAAGCTTCCTGCAACTGATCCCGCAAACCCGCCGCCTCGATCGCCACCTGGCTATCCTGAAACCATTGGATTTCTTCATCAATATTGGTGACGCCCTCCAACTCAGCCTGCTTTTGCAATGCTGCTTTGCTGAGGCGACCCTCCAAAAAAGCTTCAATTTGGGCGATTAATGCTGCACTCATTGGGCTTGGCTTTCAGTTTTATATAAGGCTCTTAAATTTTGCATGCAACGGTACTTGTTATTTTTAGCCGTCTTTTCTGTAAGGTTCATCACGCTTGCTATTTCCTTGATGGAGTCCTTTTTGTAGTAAAAAAGGCGGAGTAATTGTCGGCAGGCTTCTCCCAGTTTTCGGAATTGCTGTTCGAGTTCCTGGATTTGCTCATGCTGTGCTTCCATCTCATTGACCTCGTCCGGTATATTGGCTTCTAGTTGCCCGTCTATTGCCTGTGTTTTTTGTTGTCTTCTCAATTTACTGATCCAGATATTTCGGCACATCGCAAAAAGGTAAGTAGAAAGTTTAGCGCTATCTTTTAAGAGAAATTTACCTTTCGAAATATTGGTCCATAATGCAATGATCCCTTCTTGGAATATATCCAAAGCATCAGCTTCATTCCCATTATTCTGTTGGACCATTCGCAGAATTTGCCCCTGGTATTCTCGATAGAGAAATAGGAAAGTTTTATTGTCACGTTGGGCAATGCCGTTGAATAGTTCTTGGTCGGTCACAGACGTCTGCTTAGGTGAATACGGTGTTTATTTTACCGAATTGGTTTGGGTAGTGATCTCGAAATAACTCCAAAACAACTACCCAAACAAACCCTAAGCACTAAGATAGGCCCATGTAATGATTTTTCCAATATGACAGATCACCGATTTTGAGAAATGTCTCTGAAAAGCGAAATGGTAATTAAAATCAAAAGCCATCTTCATCGCTACCTTCGCCGTTGGTACCAGAGCTCCTGCTCGGTACCTGTCCCGTCCCCGTCTTTCACAGCACCTGCTATATGGTCTCGCTTGTGCAAGTTTTACAACCTGCACCTATCCTCGTCCTGACATCAAAATATCAATTAAAGACCTGGCGTTTCTCGACTTTCGACTTTTCCTTGTTCACTCCTCGGCCCAATAAATTGGACCGCTACGGGCTGGGTGGCTGCTTACGCTTCACCACTTCACCACTTCACTTCTCCTAATTCCCTCCATTCACTTTCTTCCACTCCATATGATTCATATTAGGATCCTGGGCAGGATTATAGAATTCATCATTGGTACCAAAGTACTGGCCAGAGCCATTGATATAGTAGTACTTATACCCTGATTCTACCTTCCTTTGCTGACCATAGGTATCCGTTACTGATTCCTGCTCCCAGATGCCGTCGACCGCTTTCTCTTGCATACGATCACTACTCGCATTTCTGCTTTTCCAACCCTCGTAGGAGATGTCGCTGATCGAACTGAGATCAGCTTGTGCCTTTTGCCAGCCGTCGAAATTGCGCTGATTGGCACGCATCTTGTTGTTGTGTGCGGCCCAACTCGCCTGAGATTTCTGTTGTTCCTTCTGATTGTGGCGCGCTACAGATTGGTCGCTTACACGAATCTTGGCCAAGGCATAAATAGCTGCGTGCTTGTCCTTTGCATATCGGTTAGATTTAGCCGTTAAAAGATGCATATAGTAATGGGCAAAATTGCCGTATTGGGATTGTGAATAAGTGAAATGAACTACGACTAGGCCTTTTTCTCCAGATTTTGGGTCAGTTAATTCTATTCCCTTCACCTGATGCATATCTTGAGAAGGCGAGACTTTCCAATATCTAGCGAACGTCATTTTATCATTCATGGCTATTTGTGGTAAATCGATAACACCATTAATCTGGGCGCCATAATTTCTTAGCTGAGGCATTAAGTCTTGCTGAATGACTTGGTCGATATGATAAAGATTTCGCTGTTGGCTACTAAAGGAACCACCTGGTCGGGCTTCAATTCGGCTATTTTCAGGTCCTACCCATGCATTACCTTTAGTATTCCAATTAGCAGGTAGTGGGACGTAGGCAGATTCCATGCCAGTAGCAGGATCCCTCAAAGTATGCATCACCATTTTTCCTGCGGGAGCAGGTATTTCTGCTTGTTGATGACTATATCCACTGTTTCCGCTATTGTATTGATTGTAGTTCATTTGTCCGAAGGCGACAGTGGCCAAAAAAGAAAAGCAGATGGTGATTAAAGTAGCAAATTTCATGGTAATAATATTTTGAGTAGGTAATTATTTAATGATTTACTACTGTATCGCAGGAATCTCCAAAAGG
>CAJXUM010000598.1 GCA_913060855.1 uncultured Lewinella sp.
GTATAAGAGACAGCCCCTTACCATCATCGGCGGCATGACGGAGCAAATTAGAAAGGAGCCAGATCGCTGGTTGGAAAAAGGGACCCGCATGATCAGTGATAACAATGCCAATTTGCTCAACCTGGTGGATCAAATGCTCGAGCTACAGAAAGTAGAATCCGGAAACTTAACCCTCAACTATCAGTTAGGTGATATCATCCCCTTTCTTCGCAGCATACACGAACAATTTGAGGGTTTTGCCCAAAGTGGAAAGCAAACCCTAACATTCCAGACTGAGATAGCCAATCTGGTGATGGACTATGACGCAGAAAAAATCACTCGAATCGTTTCCAATCTCGTTTCCAATGCTATTAAATACACATCAGAGGGCGGCGAAATCAAGCTGCTCATCTCGAAAATGCAAGCACCGGATTCACTCCATCTGACGGTTACCGATACCGGGATCGGAATACCCCAGGATCAACTCCCATACGTCTTTGACCGTTTCTTCCAGGCCTCTAATAATAAAAATGCAACACGACTAGGCACGGGGATCGGGCTTTCGCTCACAAATGAACTTGTAAAATTAATGGGGGGGAAAATCCAGGTGAACAGTGTAGAAGGCCAAGGGTCTACCTTCTCCCTATTCCTACCGATCACTCAAACAGCAGCTTCTCAAGAACCCACAAATCAAGCGCAGCTGCAAACGACCATTATCGGCAAGCAAGGGCCGTCCGAGCCTCATCACCAACCCTCCAACTCGGCACTTCCCATCGCACTGATAGTAGAAGACAACCCCAATATAGCAGTGTACATCTCCATCTGCTTAGAAAAACACTATCAATTGCTACTGGCTACCGATGGCCAGCAGGGGATTGATATGGCCTTAGAAGAAATCCCAGACATCATTGTTAGTGACGTGATGATGCCAAAGAAAAATGGCTTTGAACTTTGCCATTTCTTAAAGGAAGATGAAAGAACCAGCCATATCCCGATTGTCATGCTTACCGCCAAGGTAGATGTTGATTCACGGATCGTCGGGCTGCGACAGGGGGCGGATGATTACTTGGCTAAACCCTTTCATGAAGAGGAATTATTGGTCCGGATGCAAAACCTACTCAGTATCCGGCAGAAGTTACAGGCCCGCTACCAAAATATATATACACAGCCTTTACCAAAAGCTATCGAAGAAACGGCCCCTGCTCATCGCGAGGATACTTTTATCCTGAAGCTCAAAGAGGCCTTTGAAGTCAATATGGATAATCCCGATTTTGATGCTACTGCCTTAAGTAAAGAACTGTACCTGAGTCGTTCTCAACTGGGGCGTAAAGTAAAAGCACTAACGGGACGTTCTCTTTCCATCTACTTGCGCTCCTTACGCTTGCAAAAAGCGCAACAACTTCTCCACTCTACCGAACTTTCCATCAAAGAAATTGCCTACGAGGTAGGCTTTCCCACATCTAATTACTTCTCCACTTCCTACACCGAAGAATTTGGTGAAACCCCTACCGACACTAGGAAATAGTGTCGAACACGTAAATAACAATCGCTACTTTTTCCGTCTTCCTGTACCCTCGCACCGCTTCAAATCATACCTCCTAATGAAATGGATGATACCCATCAAATGGATACAAAAATGCCAAGTGAGGAATACCTCATTCAACTGAGACTTGGGCATCAACTCATCAATAAGCGAGTGATCTTACAACAATAGATAAAAGACTAATGTAATGTATTTGAAATAGGTCGTTAAGGGCGCTGGTGAAAGCTGGCGCCTTTTGCTTTTAGTGTCATCCTGTTCCATCCATTTGCGATATCCTGCTAAGTCGCCATTTGGGCATGGCTTGGTGCAAAAATTCCGTACTTTAGCTCTCTGTACTTTCCGGGTAACTAAAATTAAAATCAGAACAGTATGAAATACCAAATTGCCCTAGCATTTTTACTTTCTACTTCCTTTCTATTCGGTCAAAGCGTCCAGAAAAAGATCATGACGCCCGAAGTATTTAATGAATGGAATACCATTAGCCAGCAGACGATTTCCAATGATGGGAAATGGATTGCCTATGCACTGACCAAGGAAGATGGGGATGGCAGTTTGCATATCTATAATACCAGCACGCAAAAAACCGTCAGCTTTCCCCGTGGAAATGGAGGGCAGTTTAGTGCCGATAGCGAGTTTGTCATTTTTAGGATCAAACCCGCAGTAGATAGCATCCGAGCGGAGAAAAAGCGAAAAGTCAAGAAAAATGACTTGACCAAAGATAGTCTGGGAATCTATCAACTGGCCACAGGGCAGTTACAAAAAGTAGCGGATGTGCAGTCATTCCAAGTCCCCGAAAAATGGGCGGGCTTTTTGGCCTATCACAAAACGCCAAGCTCAACTAAGGGAGGGAAAAAGGTCAAAAAAGAAAGTAAATCAAACGGAAGCACATTAGTCATTCAGAACCTGAAAGCGGCTAAAGCGGATACGTTTAATTTCGTTAAAGCTTTTGCTTTTGCAAAGGAAGGGCCACGCTTAGTTTTGCACAGTACGGGTAAAGACTCGACCTTTTTGGAAGGCGTCTATGTGTATAATTGTGAGCCGATGCAGTTACAGGCCTTGTGGCAACAAAAAGGCAAATATGAGCAATTGTCCATCGGCGACAAGGGCCAACAAGTGGCTTTCATAGCTGATCTAGATACCACCAAACAACGAACTCGACCTTACGAATTGTTTTACTGGAAAGAAACACAAAAAATGGCTCGCTCTATTGCCACAATGGACAGTCCATTTTTGCCGGAGAATTGGCTAATTAGCAATAATGCCAGGCCTAGGTTTTCTAAAGATGGCAGCAAACTATTCTTCGGTACAGCCCCTACCCCATTGCTAGCTGACACTTCTATTCTAGCAGAAGATAAAGCAGTAGTAGAAGTATGGAGCTATACCGATCCCACGCTCTATACGCAACAAAAAGTACAACTCAATCGAGAGAAAAAACGCACTTATTTAGCCGTTTGGCATATAGGCCCTAATACTTTCGTGCAATTGGGCGATGAAAAGACCCCAGAAGTCAGTATGGGCGATGAAGGAAACGCCAAAGTCGCACTGTCTTACGACGAGCTGCCCTACTTGCAACGCACCTCATGGGAGGGCGGTCCCAGTTATCGAGATCTTTACTGGATCAATACGGTAGACGGGGATAAGACCTTAATCAAAAAAGAAATGAAAGGCAGGGCTCGACTTTCCCCTGCTGCACAATATGCGATATGGTATGATGCGGTGGACACGGCTTGGTATACCAGCCCTCAAATGAGTACGGCCACCATACAGATCACTGATAATAAAAAGGTAGCCTTCTATGACAGCGAAGATGATCATCCTATGCTTCCCTCGTCACATGGTGTACTGGGTTGGCTAGAAGGGGATAAATCATTAATGATTTATGATAAATATGACATCTGGCTGATCGACCCTAAAGGTAAAGCACCCGCCAAGGCACTGACCAATGGACGTAAAGATCATATTATCTACCGCTATGTGCGTCTCGACCCGGAAGAACGCTTTATCCAACCCGACGCGACTTTAATGCTGACGCACTTCAATGAAGTGACCAAAGAACAAGGTTGCAGCACGCTATCGCTAAAAACGGGTGAGTTGAAGACCCTTTTTACCGAAAAAAAGAGCTTGAGTCGTAGACCACTGAAAGCTAAAAATACTAATGACATTGTCTTCACCAAAGAAGATTTCCGAACCTTCCCTGACTTGCTACACAGCCAGCTAGATTTCAAAAAAGTAACACGTGTCAGCAATGCCAATCCTCAACAAGCTGACTATCGCTGGGGTACGATGGAAATGATGGAATGGACCTCGCTGGACGGAGAAAAGCTCCAAGGCCTCTTGGTCAAACCGGATAATTTTGATCCTAACAAGAAATACCCATTGCTTGTCAACTTCTACGAGCGCAGTAGTGATGGACTCTACCGACACCGCGCGCCCTACCCTCACCGTTCAACCATCAATTATTCTTACTATGTGAATAGAGGCTATATCATTTTCAATCCTGATGTCCCTTATCGCATCGGCTACCCAGGTGAAAGTGCTTACAATGCTGTCATTCCTGGCGTGACCAAATTGATCAATGAGGGTTATATCGACGAAGAGCGCGTAGGCGTACAAGGACATAGCTGGGGGGGCTACCAAATTGCTCACCTGGTTACCAAAACTAATATTTTCAAATGTGCTGAATCGGGCGCGCCCGTGGTCAATATGATCAGTGCTTATGGTGGCATTCGCTGGGGCTCAGGAATGAGCCGTATGTTCCAGTATGAGCAAACGCAAAGCCGGATTGGAGGCACCCTATGGGAATACCCTATTCGATACATCGAGAACTCTCCGATTTTCTTTGCCGACAAGATTGAGACGCCGGTGCTCATCCTCCACAATGACCATGACACCGCTGTGCCTTGGTACCAAGGCATCGAGTTCTTCGTGGCGATGCGTCGCCTCGGCAAACCCGCCTGGATGCTCAATTATAACAATGAGCCTCACTGGCCGCTAAAACGCCCCAATCGCTTGGACTTCAACCTCCGCATGCAGCAGTTTTTTGACCACTACTTGATGGACCAACCCAAGCCGGTCTGGATGGAAGAAGGGGTTCCTGCGATTAAGAAGGGAATTGAGTATGGTGTGGAGTTTGTGGGCGAGAAGGAGTAGGTCAGCTGTTTCCGATTTTCGTCAGGGGATGAGTTAGACTCACCCCCTGACGAAAATCGGGGAAACCTCCAACTGAATCTCAAAAGCCGTCCAGCCGTCCTCCCGAGTCGAGAGGGAGAAACTAAAGCCATGATTAAGCAAAATTTCTCGGGTGAGGGTGAGGCCGATGCCTTGTCCCGTGGTTTTGGTGCTATAGAAAGGAGAGAAAAGCTGGGTGCTTTGGGTAGAAGATACGCCTTGGCCATTATCTGTCTCTTATACACATCTGACGCTGCCGACGAAGAGGATAGTGTAGA
>CAJXUM010000599.1 GCA_913060855.1 uncultured Lewinella sp.
GAGATCAGCCTCGGTCTCGTGGGCTCGGAGATGTGTATAAGAGACAGACCTTGTGCTGCTGCCTCTTTCCAATCTTCCACAAAACTACCTTTGCCAGCTTTCTGTGCGGCCATTCCTCGGAAAAGGAGCAACTCTGAATCAGAAATTTCGGAACTTCCTATATCTTCTTTCATGCTATCAGCGAAAGCTAGACGAGCTAAATCAAATTCTTGAATGGATAGATAAGCATTTCCCAAATCAAAAAGTACTTTTCTACGCCACTTATAATTGGGATTATCTTGATCAAATTTTCGTTTGGCAAAAAGCTTCAAATCCTTGATTCCCTCCTCCGTTTCATTTAATTTGAAATGGCATTCGGCTTTTCTACGGCGGATTTTCCAATAAACAGGCTGCAATGGAATAGACACTTTAAGGGCTACCTTCAAATCGGTAATCGCGTCTTGGAGATTTTCTTCGACAATATGAACAAAGGCACGGCCAAAATAAGCATAGGCGTTACGTGGGTTAATATCGATGCTCTTCGTATAATCATACATGGCATCCGTATAGTTCCGCAATCGATAATTGACAAAACCTCTACGCTCGTAAGCCGTAGAATGTTTCTCAAATTTTTGAATGGCACGGCTTAATGCTTCCTTCGCTTCGGTTTCTTTTCCGGCTTCATCGATCAGTTCCCTCCCTTGTAGAAAAGCTCTAACGACAGATTTATCACTATTAGGCTCAATACGGCTTTCTCTTAAGATCTTCCCATCTTCTATCAACCAAGCACACAAATCACCGGCTACTGCGTATTGGGCGATGTTCTCTAGTAAATTGACAGTATTGCGCCAATACTTGTCTTGTACTTGAGAAATATGTCTTGGAATATCAAGCGCTGCTTCTTCTTCAATAAAGATATCTTCGATTTCGAAGAGCACTTCAGATTTGTAATAGTTTTCCCTGCGGTGTTCAAACATTTTGATCACCTGCTGGTAACTGCGGGGGGTACCGAATTCTAGCCTGCCCGAAAAAATACTTTTGTAAAAAATCATTGCGCTGCCGTTTTGTAAAGTGGGAACCGAATAATTGTTCATAGCCCTGCTTATATTCTTACAGTTCGACCAGTCATGACAATAATAGCCATGGCTATACGCTGGTCGCCTCTCAAACTCTTTATAGTTTTAACGAATACAAGTCATTCATATACACTATCTGTAAGGGGTAGTGGAACTTGTAGTTTTCTCGTTATTTGCCGTAGCTCTACTAGTGTCCAAAATATCTTTCGACACCATATATTGAAATCAACTGTATACCGTGTTCATTAGTTTACTATTGGGTATCCCATATTTGGGAGAGAGTTGAACAGCTGGTATTAGGGTTGGCTATTAGGCCAGAAGGCCAGATCTACTAAGAGACCTAAGTTTATTGGTAATAGTGGTTTTCCAGAATCTCGCTTGGACGTCTTATCTAAACGTTTGCTTGAAGGTATTCTGTGACATGGGATGAAAAACATCAGCAAAGTACTGCCGTGTGTTCAAAGGTCGCACATTTTTTGGTAATACGCAAATTATCTATAGGGAAATCTGCGGTTTTTTGCAGTGGAATTGCGGATGAGGACCTAGTAACTAAAAGTTATTCACGTTTTGTTATCTCAACTGTGGAAAACTAAGTTTAATTCCTCATTTGAACTGTTAGTAAGTTGTGGATAACTTTATTTAAGCACGTAAGATTAATGCTAGGTGTTAAGTGTTCTGCTGAAGAATAATTAGGTAGACAGGATATAGTGGCACATTTTCTTTGGTAAAAAGATGCAAAGGAGGCTCATTTGAGCTCTCATGTTAATTGTTGGTAAAATTATTCTTTGTCGCATTAGCTTTTTCTTCACTTATTGGTGCTATCTTGAATGCTGTGTATAAGTGCTTGGTTATTATAGTTTAATGATTTATTTATATCCTATATGTGAAGTATCCTATGGAAATGGGATAAAAAATTAGTGCCAAACTTTGCATCCTTCTGTGCAGTTGGTGCAAATATCTATCTGATCTCGACCTTGGAATATTTTTTTTCTAAATGCTGAATAAGCCTCCGATTGCCATATTTCTGAAAAAGAATTTTCCTTTAAATTCCCTAATCGATGAATAGCATCTTTATCAAAGCAACAAGGGACAACAATTCCATCCCAAGTGATGACACAGGAATGCCAGAGTTTCCAACAATGATTGAGTAATTCATTTTTAATAAGGTAGCGTCCGTCCGCCTGTTGTCGATAGCGAGCATATTTATCAATAGTCGGTATAAGCGGGTTCCCAAATTCATAATCATATACCTGTGCCGTCTTAAGTTTTACCTCATCTATACCGATTTCCTCCGCTAGGTTATAAATCTCGGGGATCTGATGCTGATTGGGTTTTACGACTAAAAATTGGAAGATTAAATGTGGGGTACGGGAATTTAATTGACGTTTCCATTTTACAACATTCCTCGCTCCTTGCAATACAACTTCTAACTTGCCTTGCTTTCGATAGTTCTCATATACCTCTTGGGTAGTTCCATCAACAGAAATAATCATGCGATCTAGCCCTGATCTTACGGTTTCCTCCGCATTCTTATCACTGAGGAAATGTCCATTGGTGGAGGTAATCGTGTAAATACCCTTTTGATGGGCATAGCGAACCATCTCTAGGAAGGCAGGATTAATATAGGGCTCTCCTTGAAAATAGAAAATGAGATAGAACAATTTATGGCTCATCTCATCAATCGTCTTTCTAAAGAAGTCTTGCTTTAAATTCCCAGTGGGTCGAGAAAAGGATTTGAGGCCACTGGGGCATTCGGGGCAACCCAGGTTGCAAGCCGTAGTAGGTTCTATTGAAATAGTAAAAGCTTGCCCCCACTGAATGGGGCGTTTTAGCCATCGGCTGATATAGAAAGAAGAGAAAACCAGAAGTGCGTTCCAGATACGAGGAAGCGATAACTTAGAAAGGAAATTGAGGGTGTCCCAAAAGTATAACTTCATAAAAACCTCGGATCGTTGTGGGGTATTCTTTGATAAATGTTATCGCTTGTATTCGATTTATAGAATAACCCACCCTAGCTGTTATGCAATATAGCTAGTACCGATAGAGCTCTTTATCTATAGGTACTAGCCTGTTGATATTGAAGTACTTACTTCACTTCGAAAGTAACTTTCAGATTAACTCTGAATTTAGCTACTTCACCATCTTCGACGGTAACACTTTGACTCTGTACAAAAGCAGAACGAACATGCTTTACGGATTCAGAAGCTTTCTTAACTGCTGTTTTCGTAGCATCTTCCCAACTTTTTTCAGAGTCTGCTAATACTTCAATAACTTTCATGATTGCCATAATCTTTGATTTTTAGTTATACAAAAAGGGTTATTAATCATTCCTAGAACCAGGGCCTTTAAACTCCAATCGAACACTCTCGTCGATCTTGGTCACTTTTACCTCGGTTCTTCTGTTGAAACCATGTTCCTCTTCACTGCATGCTTGATTATCAATACAATGATTCCTGGGATAAGCTTCGCCGTATCCAAAAACCTGGATACGATGTGATTTTATTCTTTGTCGCAACAGAAAGGCCTTGGCCGATTCTGCTCTTTTCAAAGATAGTTTTAAATTATAGTCATTCTCTCCTCGGCTATCGGTGTGGGCGCCTAGCTCAACCTCCATACTAGGATAGCGATTCATTAGCTTGGCTAGCGCTTCAAGGTCTCGGGCTTCCCCAGACCGGATAGCAGATTTGTTGAAATCATAATAAATATTATCCAATACAATGACGGTACCCACAGATATCGGCTCTTTCAATAAGTCAAGTGACTTGACCTTCATCTTCACTTCTGCTTCCAGATACCTGTTACCGCGAATATTTTCGGTAGATATTGTACTCGTACCTTCCTCATAGCCTTCCTTCAATACACGAATATTAAAGTTGCAACCGATTTCAAGACAGTACTCAAACTTACCTTCAATATTGGTGTGCGTAACGCTCATCTTGCCGGTACATTCATTGGTAATCTGTACGCGAGCGTTCGTTACGGGTACATTATAGCCTTCTACCAGAACATTACCAACTAACCCCAAACAATTATTGGGTTCCATCAATACTTCTAATGGACGAGCGGGTAATTGTTCAGGAGAGGTGAATTTTATTTCTTGTGTCTTATATCCTCTTTTAGCGATAACAACTAGAAAAGATTGTCCTACTTCAAAAGGAACAACTACTTCTCCATTCCGGTTGGTGATGTGATGGGGTTCGCCCAACTCTTCGTCTTTTTTCCGTACTAGTGTTAATGACACTTCTCCCTTTTCGTTGGGTAGCATCTCTAGATTATATAATTCGTCATTATCTGCTAAGCCATCGGCTGAGAGTGGGTAAACTCGAACATTAGCGCCAAGTATGCGTCGACTAGACTCTACATCGTATACTGCTACCAAAGTGTTATTCATCTCCGGTAGTTCGATCCCTTTTAGTCCAGCAGGAGCATCAAATAGGAAGATGTCATCTTGCCCTCGACTATCTGTTTCTCGATTGGAAGTGAAGTATCCTCGTGTTCCATTGGGACTGAGTACCAGGCCTAGGTCATCTTTTTCAGAATTGAAGGGTAAACCTAGGTTGATTACTCTTCCCCATTTTCTATCGCTCAAGTCGATCATGAACAGATCTAATTCTCCCAATCCTTGATGACCGTTGGAAGAAAAGAATAGCGTTCCACTTTCATGAGAAAAAGGAAATACCTCATTTTTCGGGGTATTGATTTCTGGACCTAGATTGATGGGGGCAGACCAGCCTCGGCTTGTTTTTTCGACAAAGTAGATGTCCATTCCTCCAAATCCGCCCGGCTTATCAGAAGCAAAAAATAATCTTTTCCCATCTGCCGATAAAGCGGGATGCAAGCAGGAGTAACTATTGTCATTAAAGGCTGTCTCTTATACACATCTCCGAGCCCACGAGACCGAGGCTGATCTC
>CAJXUM010000600.1 GCA_913060855.1 uncultured Lewinella sp.
GTACCCCTATTGCGGAGAAAGTGCTAGCCGGAAATCGCGAAATGACGCGTATTCGTTTCCGAGTTTCCAACTTGGGTGAGAGCGAAGGGGTGGTTAAAACGACTATTCGGCCCGCTGAGGATGCGCCAGAAAAGCTTTTGTATCTCGATGCAGGCCAAACCAAGGAAATCTATTACCTCACAGCTACTGAGCCAACAGGCATTCGGTTCAACACCTTGGCTTCTGGGAACCTACCTAATCAGATCGAATATACCTTTGAAAAAATCAATGAGACCAAAATCACTGATGCTGTAGAAAAGGAAGCCATCATTGATAAGGCCATTGTATTGGAAGATAAAAATGAAATCATCGTCGATAATGAAAATCCTGCTTTTGAATTTACCCAATACGAAGAAGTCAGTCGACTGCGCAAGTGGCTAAAAGTCGAAGGCGAAGAGGATTTCAAATACCAGGGAACACGCGTTTGGCGCCCTCCTTTCAACTGGACGGCGACGACAGATGATCGCTTTTTTGGCGAATTCGTCCGATCTGCTTTTTATATCAAAGCGGGCGATGGTTCAAAGGCCGCCACCTGGAAAATTCCGATTACAGAACCCGGTCGCTACGATGTGTATTATCATGTCTACAAAGACCAATCCTTCAGTTGGAATCGCAACCAGAAGGGGAGTTACCAATTTATCATCCCACATGAAAATGGGACCGATGAACCCAGCATTGAATTAAGTCGGGATACACCGAGCGGTTGGACCTCTCTCGGTGATTATTCCTTTGCATCCGATACCATTATCATTAGTTTAAGCAATGAATCCAAACTCCGGGCCATTTTCGCCGATGCGGTAAAGCTGGTCAAACTGGATTGATTAAAGCACCTATTAATAATAGATGAAGCATGACCAATAACAACAAAATCATTCTGCTGATCCTATTCCTGGCAATGCTGTCAAGCCCTGCCCCTACCCTAGCTCAGACTCCCATGACCTTGGAGTCAGCAATGGCGATTGCCGAAAAGGGTAGCCCGTCGATACAGCGATCACTCATGAATATCGAGCAGTACCAATATAACCTGATAGCAGAGCGAGCTTCACTCAAATCGCGATTTTCCCTCACGCTGGATCCTTTTAGCTTTAGCAACAACCGGCGATTTGACAGTCAGTTTTCGCAATGGTTTACCAATATCGAGATGTTTTCGTCGGGTACCTTCCGAGTGGATCAGCCGATTTTGGAAACAGATGGTACCATCGCCTTGATTAATACTTTTAGCTGGCGGAGCAATGAAACGGAAATTGCCGGACTGGGAGGTAACTCCAACCGTGCTTTCTATAACAATCTTTACCTGGCGATTAGTCAACCGATCTTCACCTTCAACCGCCGGAAAATGCAGTTGAATGAACTAGAGTTGAACTACGAAAACGCCAATTTGGATTACGCCATCCAAAGGCTACAACTCGAACGGACTATTACCGGTCAATTCTTCGATGTCTACCTAGCCCAACTGAATCTCGACATTGCCCAAGAAGAATTGGCCAATACGACGAAGAACTTTGACATTGTAAAAAATAAAGTAGAAGCGGGTTTGCTCGCCAAAGAAGAGTTCTATCAGGCCGACCTCAACTTTGCCAATGCCCAACTAGCGGTGCAAGATAATGAACTCGCTTTGGCCAATGCAGAAGAAGCTTTCAAGCGAGAAATCGGTATGAACCTCGATGAAGACATTCAATTGATCACTGCCTTGGAAGCTACTCCTATTGTAGTAGATTTAGAAAAAGCCATCGATTTTGCCCTCAAATCAAGGATGGAATTGCGGCAACGCCGAATCAATATCGAGCAATCCTTTTTTGAATTGGAAAGAACCAAATCACAGAATGAATTCCGGGCTGACCTACAATTGACGCTTGGTATTTTCGGTGATAATGAGGTTTTTAGTAAGGTATATGATCGACCTACCCAGAATCCCAGTGTGGGTCTACAAGTCAATGTTCCCATTTTCGACTGGGGAGAGCGCAAGGCCCGCATCAATGCACAAACCGTCTCCATGCGAACGCAAAGATTGGAATTGCAAGAAGACCAAAAGCAAATCCGGATGGATATCCGGAGAGCCTATCGCAGTATCCAAACACAGATGCCGCGCATAGAAATTGCTAAAAAGAGTGTTGAAAATGCAGAATTGACCTATGAGATCAACCTAGAAAGATACGTCAATGGTGACCTAACTGGTATCCAACTGAATCAATTTCAGAGCCAATTATCTAATAATAAGATTTCGTACGCGCAGGCTTTGATCAACTACAAAACGCAGTTGCTGGATATGAAAATACTCACATTATTTGATTGGGAAAAACAACAACCCGTATCCATAGCCCTACCAACTAACTAATAGGCTAAACATCTAAACTATAAATCGTGAAAAAACAACTTTATATTATAAGTTTCGCTTTACTCTCGCTTTCATTTTGGGCTTGCAATCCCGAAGAGGAGGAAAGCCCTACGGTTGACTTAGCCGCTCCCGTGTCCGTGATGGAAATAAAAACGGCTTCCCTTTCTCGACACACCATCGCTACTGGTAATGCTATGGCCGAAAAAGAAATGGAGATCACCTCAAAAATTGCCGGGACGTACAAGATGAAAAATCATCCGGTTTATAAAAGACCTTTCAAGCTAGGTGATCGGGTAAAACAAGGACAAGGCTTCATCGATATCGAGGATGAGGAATATGTCAATACGATTGGCCTAGAATCTGTTAAGATGAACTTGGACCTAGCCAAGCAAGAATACGAGAAGCAAAAATCGGTATTCGACAAAGGTGGGGTAACACTCCGAGAGCTTCGCAATGCCGAACTACAGATGACCACCGCCAAAAATGACCTGGAAAGCGCTGAAATTCGCTTGGAGAAAATGAAAGTGAATGTTCCTATTTCGGGCATCATTGTCAAACTCCCCCATTTCACCCAAAATAGCACTATACAACAGGGCGCTTCGCTGGCTACCATCATGGACTACTCTCGCATGTTCATCGACATCAGCTTGCCAGAAAACACCATGACGGAGATAAAGACCGGTCAAAAGGTACAAATCACCAATTACAGCCTCCCCAATGATACGCTCTCCGGCACGGTGTCAGAGATCTCTCCCGCCATTGATGTCAATACGAGAACTTATATCGGTAAAGTCCGCTTCAACAATTCCAAGCTGCTGATTCGTCCGGGTATGTTCGTCAAGACACTCATCAAGGTCAATCAGAAGAATGATATTCTCGTGATCCCCAAAGAAGTAATTATCTCTGATCAAAGAGGCAAACGCGTCTTTGTGGTGAATGAAAATACCGCCTTCGAGCGAATCATCGAAACGGGTATAGAGAATGAAGATATGATCGAAATCATCAGCGGCCTGGAGGAGAATGAAAGGTTGGTCATTAAGGGATTCGAAACCTTGCGTAACAAGTCCAAAGTGAAAGTACTGAAATGAAAAAACTGATCCAATTTGCTGTCAATTATCCAGTAACCATCTTGATGGCAATACTAGCTATTGGTATTCTCGGTTACATTTCCTATTTCCGACTGGGCGTCGACCTCTTCCCGGATCTCAACTCTCCTCGACTGTTTGTAGAGTTGCAAGCTGGCGAGAAAGCCCCGGAAGAAATCGAGAAGCAATATGTAGAACAAATAGAGGCCCTTAGTATGCGGCAGGGCGGCGTTACGCAAGTATCAAGCGTTACTCGCATCGGCTCCGCCCAACTTACCATTGAGTACAGTTGGGAAAAAGACATGGACGAGGCCTTCCTCGATCTTCAGAAAGCCCTCAATGATTTCAATCAGAGTGGAGAACTGGATCGTATCAGCGTTACGCAATATGATCCGAATAGCGCTCCGATTATGCTCATTGGGATTGCCCATAATACGATTGAGGACCTCAATGAGTTACGGAAAGTAGCTGACAACTATGTCAGCAAGGAATTGATCCGTTTGGAAGGCGTAGCGCAGGTGACCCTCTCGGGAGAACAAGAGCAGGAGGTAGTCATCAATACGGTACCGTATAAGCTGGAAGCCTTCCAACTGAGTCTCGATGACATCAGTCAAAAAATCCAAAGTTTCAACCAGAATGTAGCGGGTGGAACAGTGCAGGAACTTGGCTTACAGTATACCGTCAAAGGAGTCGGTATGTTGGAAACCGCAGCCGATTTTGACAACCTCATTATTGGCTACAAAGAAGGGGCTGCGGCTACACTTCCCAACGCACAAAATGCCAATAACGCTACCGAGTCCAATACCCCTGCAAATAGTCGGGCGCCGATTTATCTAAAGGATGTTGCTGAAACAAACTTTACCAATAAAGCCCCAAAAAATATTGTCCGTATCAATGGTCGCCGATGTATTGGTTTGTCCATTTATAAGGAAAATCGATTCAATACCGTTAAGGCCGTAGAAGAAATCACCGAAGAACTAACTATCATAGAAAGTGCCTTACCTGGTTATCAATTTGAAATCATTTCAAACCAAGGTATTTTCATCAAAAATGCAGTAGACGAGGTTCAGGAAACGGCCCTATATGGTATATTACTGGCCGTCGTTGTGCTCTTTTTGTTCCTACGTCGCTTTGGCACGACCTTGATTATCAGCATTGCCATTCCTATCTCTATCATCGCGACTTTCACCTTGATGTATTTCAATGGGTTGACGATCAATATTATGACCCTCGGTGGTTTGGCATTAGGCGCTGGTATGCTGGTGGATAATGCGATTGTCGTACTAGAGAACATTTTTCGGAATCACGAAGCGGGAGCAGATGCCAAGACAGCAGCTATTGAGGGGACGGCGGAAGTAGGCGGCGCCATCACCGCTTCTACCCTGACGACGATTATCGTTTTCCTACCTGTGATTTATTTACAAGATGCCGCTGGGGAGTTATTTAAAGACCAGGCTTGGACCTGTCTCTTATACACATCTCCGAGCCCACGAGACCGAGGCTGATC
>CAJXUM010000601.1 GCA_913060855.1 uncultured Lewinella sp.
GTCTGGTTTTCATTTACCTGATGTGAGAGGATTGCGGGTTGTGCCCGCCGGACATCGGCAAAGCAAGACTTCAGAAGTTTCCCAAAGTCATGGCTCGGCTAACTTCTGAAGTCTAAATCCTAGCTATTTTTTGCATATCAAGCCTCTCCTTTCATCACGCGTTCGCCATAGGCTTCTGCCGTAATTGTTCCGAGTTGTGCGGCTACTTCCTTATCTCGTTCCGGGAGTGCATCTTGGATATCATCAATACGTTTCCATTGAGGAAGTACTGGCTTTTCAAAATCCGGCTGCGGAGCATACTTGGAGGCTTCGACACGTTGATATTTGTGGATGTAGCGTGGGCAATTGACAAAGATCTCTGTAATCTTTACCCGCACTACTAGTTCTGCACCAGGAAATTCTTGGAGCAGGCTATCCTCCTGATCAATACTGGCCGTTCCATGTATGCGTACACGATGAGGGGTTTCAAAATCAATGAGCAATAGCCCCACCTTATCATTTCCATTTATATTCCCCATGGATAAAAACATACCGTTTCCATCATAACTAGGAAAAGCAAGGGTCTGATCATCCAGCACCTTGATAAAACCAGGTGTTCCTCCCTTATGAGAGCAAGTCGGATAGCCTCGATGATCAATGGTCGTCAGAAAAAACAGGTCTCGGCTTTCGATAAAAGCTTTGTGCTGTTCCGGTATTTCAGTCAACACGATCCTTTCATTGACCCGATCCGCTAATTTTGTGGTGTCAAATTCTTGCTGTAAAGCTCTGTGTTGTTCTCCGTAGAAGTCTTCCATTTTATGCGGTCTATTTCTTAGGTGTTCCTACACCATCACGCCCTATCTTCTTAATTTTTTCCAGCATTCTTTCAGCATTCTTATTTTCGGGATCCAAGGCTAAGGATTTTTTATAATTGGCAATTGATCTAAGATAGTTCTTATTCTCAAAATAGCCCTCTGCCAAGCTATCATAGGTATTGGCTGATTCGGGAAACATTTCAACTGCTAATTTGAAAATAGCAATTGCCCCCTGATTATTCTGGTTAGACATCAAATCATATCCCAGTTCATTTAGCATATCCTCGCTGAAATCATATTCTACTGCTTGTTCCTTCTTTAAGTTGCGATACTGTTGAATGGCAGCCTCGGCCCCTTTTTCTTGTAGAGTGGTGTACAGCAGATCATAAAGCTGCGGTTTGGGCATGTCATAGTCTTCCCCAAATACGATCGCGGCCAGGTTATTGGCGACTTTTGTCGCTGAGGTACGATCACTGTTACTTAGAATGATGATGGTAATCTGCTCAGATGGGAAACGTGAAAGATAAGTTGAAAATCCCATCAGGGATCCACTATGACTGGTATTCTTCCGCCCAAATTTCTCATTAATATTCCACCCATATCCGTACCCTCCCTTGAAAGAAGTGAAGATTTCTTGCAGCGATTTCTTTGAAACGAGTTGTTCGCCATAGAGCGCTTTATCCCAGCGCAATAAATCTTCCGTCGTTGAATACACCCCCCCATTACTATAGGCATGCGTCAGGTCTTCATAATCCGGGTGAACGAAGTAATTGCCAGACCAGTCATAACCATTAGCCCGATTCGGTTGCAGGGATATTGGATTGACCAATCCTGTGTTTTTCATCCCTAAAGGTTTGAAGATATTTTGCTGTAGATAATCCTCATAGGATTGGCCTGAGGCACGTTCAAGAATCAAGCCCAATAAATAATAACCTGAATTGCTGTATTCAAACTTTTCGCCAGGGGTAAATTCAAGCGGTAAGTCGCGAAATACATCTACAAAATCTACGCGAGAAGTGGGTCGCACTGCAATCTCTTCATCCCAGTCTGGAAGGCTCGAAAAGTTTTCAATCCCAGAAGTATGGGTTAAGAGTTGATGAATCGTGATAGGTTGCCAAGCGGTCGGGCAATTATCAAGGTATTTACAGATTTTATCACTCACTTTCAGCCATCCCTGCTCTTGCAGCTGCATCATCGCCATTCCAGTGAACTGCTTGGTGAGTGAGGCCAGTGTGAAGGTAGTCTGCGGAGTATTGGGAACATTCCATTCGTAGTTGGCCATTCGGTAACCTTTGCTAATAATTGCTGTGCCACCGCGTGCGACTAAAATGGAGCCACTGAATTGGTCATTTTTCACAGCAGCGTTCATATACGCATCTACCTTTGCCGCTATATCTTTGCCGCTAGGCCGAAGGCTACTAGGTTTTCTATTGAGGTTATCAATGGAACGCTCCGTAGTGTGTTTGTTACTTTGAGCAGATAGTTCTTGAGGATAAGCAATAAGTAGGATAAATAAGGAAAGAGCCAATAGTGATTTCATATTATCGGTGATTTTATTTCCTACAAAATTCAGCTAACTCATTAGGATAAAATAGAATGAGATTAGCTTTCTCACTAGATTTTTTGAAAATCTTTTGGCAGGTAGCCCGTATAGGCTTTAAAATTTCTAATAAAGTGGCTTTGATCGGCAAAACCGCAGGTATAAGCTATTTCCGTCAAGGACATTTCTGAGTTCTTAATCAGCGGAATACTTTTCCTTATTTTGATCTTCTGAACATACTCTCCCAAAGAACACAAAAAGTACTTCCTAAAGTTTTTTGAAATAGTGATGGGATGCACCCCGCTGATTTCCGACAATTCAGTTAACGAATATTTATTTTGCCAATTGTCATCCAGGAAGGTTTCCAATACATTGACCCAAGTAGGTTTAATGTTAGATTGAATCCTATTCGACATGCCAGTTAGGTCTAGACAAAGGCTTTCAAGAGCCATTGAGGAGTAATCATCTGCAATATTGATCTCTTTCAAAATTTTTACCGCAATAAGATTGGCGTCGATATCATTTGAAATCAGTTTTTGCAGATTGGTATTTGAGCAGTTATCCTTCAAAAAGCGGCTGTTTCGCAGTTCTATATTTACATTTTTTGAAGTTTCCAGTGTCAAAACTGTCTTATGAGGTTCTCCTGAATCATAGAAGAATATATCTCCGGCTTTGCGTTTGTATTTATTAGCATTCTTTCTGCTTTCCACATCAGCGCCTTGATACAAAAATGATATGGTTGCATTATCGTGGGAGTGCAGTCGATCTTCACAATTCGATTTTAAATATAGGGTCGTGGTTACGATGAAGTTATCGGTGTATATCTTATTCATGACTTTCCCGGTATAACTCCCTTCTTGTAGGTTCAACATAATTATTTACAAGATTTACGACGGCTTGCAGAAGTGCTTTATCACCGTCTTTTGTAAAAAATATGCCTTTCTTACTTGTTCAATTTGCTTATTAGTTGAGTAGTTGCGAGTTGAAAAACTCGCAACCACTCAACTGAGCTCTTAGCCTAAATATTTATCAAAACACCGTATGCTTAAGCGATAATATCCAGTGGCGAAGTACTCGCCCAATCCCCTCGCGTAAAGTCGGGGAACGGCTGCGGTGCACCTCCGCTAGCTACAGAGCGCTCACTCAACGGACTTACCGCACTCCAAAAACAGCCTTCATATACATTTTGATCCAATGGTTGGCCATTTCTTAGGCATTCCACAATACGATATGCCATCATACCGTCCATACCACCGTGGCCACTATCGCGAGTAGTAGCAGACAGTCGCTTATAGAGCGGGTGATCATATTTTTCATAGAGGGCTTCTAATTTCTCCCCTTGCACCCATTGGTGATGATTTTCGGTGACTCCTTCTACGCCACCTTCCAATGCTACGCGGGTAGGGAATCCAGCCAGGATACCTTTGGTTCCCTGCAATAGGTTATGACGAGTGTAGGGTCGAGGACTAGTCTCATCCCATTGGATCATAATGGTGCGACCGAGGTGGGTCTTGATGATTGAGGTATTCAAATCTCCTCCTTTAAAGTTCAGCTTATTCCATTTGTGGTCAGCCGGATAATTTTTTTCTGCATAGGCTTTGCGGCCCCTTGCTGGCGTACCGAAGGAAACCAAACTGCTAAAGTTATCCTCTCCTCTTCCCAGGTTCATGTATTGTGCCACAGGACCTAAGCCATGTGTGGGGTAAAGGTTACCATTTCTTCTGGCATAATGCCCGGTTCGCCAAGAACCGGTTCCACGCTCTACGTGCTCCATCTGCGTTCTCAACTCATGAATATAGGCCGCTTCCGCATGTAAAGGCTCTCCAATTACTCCTTGTCGGCACATATTCAAAAACATCAACTCATCTCTATCATAGTTGACATTTTCCATCATCATGCAATGCTTCTGCGTGGTTTCGGAAGTGTCGACTATTTCCCACATTTCGTTTAAAGTCAAAGCCATCGGCACTTCAACAAAAACGTGGGCTCCTTTTTTCATTGATTCTATGCACATCGGTGCGTGATTGACCCAGTTGGTACAGACGAATACCACATCGGGTTTTACTTCGTCCAACATGAGCTTCCACTTATCCTCACTCCCAAAATACTGCTTGACATTCTTATGCTTTTGCCCCTTCCCTATTTTCGCACAGAAGTCGGCTTCTTTTTTTACATTATCTTCATACAAATCGGAGATGGCAACTACCTCAAACCCTTCCAGTTTGGCTAAAAACCGAAGGTGATTGGGGCCCCGATAACCTACGCCGATAAAGGCTGCGCGAACCGTTTCTAATTTCGGTGCGGCAAAACTCCCCATGTAGCGGGCTGCTGTACGGCGTTCCGGTTGAGCAGTAGCGGTATGAGGTAATAGGCCTCCCATCGCTAGGGCTGCTCCAGAAAGGGAGGTCTTTTTTATGAAATTTCTTCTGTCTAAATTACTCATTGGTATTACGTTATGATTTCTGTGAAGACAATTTTGTCTGCGAACTTGTAAATGTTCATTGCCTTTCAAAGTATAACAATTTTCGGAAATTGAGAAAAAAGTCCAAGAAGGAAAAAAAAATCGTCCATGCTGTCATATTTCATAAATTCTTGTCACTAATAGAAGTATACTGACCTTGGGGCTAATTG
>CAJXUM010000602.1 GCA_913060855.1 uncultured Lewinella sp.
CGAGACCTACACTATCCTCTTCGTCGGCAGCGTCAGATGTGTATAAGAGACAGAGGGTCATCCTTCATATTTTGAAAACGCAGTATTTCGGGTTCGGCTTTCTGTGTTTCTTTGGCCTCGATAAGATTTAGTCCCTCCGCTGTCCCGATCCAAATGTTCCCCTTGCGATCTTCATAGACCTTACGAATAATATTGCTAAGTAATCCTTTGTTAGCATTGTCTGTGATCCTGAAAAAAGTGAGATCGAAGCTGCCATCGTCTTTCGGGACCCACCTGGAAAGCCCTTGGTTATAAGTACCGACCCATAAGGAGCTATCCCGACTTTGTAGTAGGGTGAAAACGGAACCTGTATGTCCTTGGACGCTACTTACTTCTTTCGGTCCAGATGGCGTGATCCTAATCTTCTGCAGGGAAGGTTGATCTTCTGATCCGACGTAAACAAACCGTTGCCCATTCTCTGTAACTTCTGCTAAAGCAAAAACACTAGCCGTAGCCCCAAGTGATTGGAATTGATCGTAATTCTTGTTATGACCGGAGGCGGCTTGCCAGAAAAGTCCGCCACCTTCAGTGCCCACCCATAAGTTGCCATAGCTATCCTCCAGAAGGGAACGTATAGCCTTGTATCTATTGCCGTTACTTCGCAGATTCTGTCCAAAATGAAAAAAGGGTTTGCGAGCAGGATCGAATCTATTTAACCCACCACCATTGGTTCCCACCCAAATGATGCCAGTTTTGTCCTTAAAAAGGGATTTGATGACATTCTTATTCAAACTGTTGGGGTTCTCCTCTTCGATAGTGAAGGTAGCATCTAGCTGTGGAAGAGAAGTGCGATCTTCGGCCTCGAAACAAAGGAGACCTTGATAAGTGCCCGTCCATATTTTACCTTGATCATCAACCGTAATGGCTTGCTGATTAGGAATATCACTGATGGATTCAAAGGCGATATCATTTCCTTGTTTGGTTTGATAAAATAACCCAGCTATAGTACCTACTACTAATCGACCATTGTTGTCAATCTGCAAGGATCGTACTTGGGGAGGGTAGGGGTTGCGGTCGACGGTGATATATTCAAATTCAAAGTCACCCTTTTGATCACCAACGATACAACGATAGAGGCCCAATCGAGTCCCCAGCCAAATATTTCCACTTTTATCTTCTGCTATAGCGTGTACGATATTAGATTCAGGCCGGTCAGCGATGGTAAGTCGTAAGATCTGAATGGGTTCCGCTACATTTTCATGAGGCAACAACAAATTGAGGCCGCTTCGGGTACCAATCCAAATTCTGCCACTTTGGTCGCAGGTCATGGCCATGATTTGGTCATTGGATAAACTTTGCGGGTTATTGGGGTCGTGGCGATAAGCCGTAAAGTTTTCAGTGGCTGGATCAAATACGCTGAGTCCTGCGCCAGTTGTGCCAATCCATATTTTCCCATTTTGGTCCTCAGCCATATCAAAAGGTAGATTGCTATTAATAGCGAATTCATGGTCTGGAGAGGGTTTGAATGTAGTAAAGTTATAACCATCATAGCGATTCAATCCATCATTGGTACTGAACCACATAAACCCCTTGCTATCTTGGAAGATGGAGTTGACCACATTTTCGGAAAGGCCGTCCTGCGAAGTGATATGTTCAAATCGTACTTGGCTATTTTGAGTGCAGAGCGCAGTACTCAGCAGCAACAGCAGTAAAACTGTGGTATATTTTTGTTGAAGGAAAAACATAGAACTAAGGTCGGAATTTTTGACGGCCTTGCTGCCACAAATGTTCAATACCTTATCACAAATGAGTTTTAACAGCCAAGTAATAGCCTGTACTATAAGTCGATGACCTTTGAGCGGTTCAGAATACCCTTGGGGTCCAATGATTTTTTGAGCAGCTGCATCAACTGAATTTCGGCTGGAGTCCTACAAAGGTGTAAGTACTTCTTTTTGTGTAATCCGATACCATGTTCGGCAGAAATAGAGCCGTCAAGTGCTTGAAGCGGGGTGTACACGATATCGTTAATGGCTTTGATAAGCGCTGCACTTTCTTCGGTTTTTCCAATGATGAAATGAATGTTTCCATCGGCCATATGTCCAAAGGCAAAGGCCTTTTCTAACAGGGGTAGGGTATGGAGTTTTTCGAGTATATTATTTATTACCTTTCCGATGGAGGGGATAGGTAGGCTGATGTCAAAGTGTTGGTCATTCCTGCATAGCGAAACCAGCGTGTGAACATCCTCTCTAATCTTGAAAAACCAATCTAGATCGGAGGCGTTGTGCGCGAGGGTAGCATCCAAGATCAGCTCCTGTTCCAAGGCTTCTTCCAGCAATTGTTCTAAGCGCTTGCGATCGGCCTCTTGCTCACTTCCCAGGGTTTCAAGTAATACATAATATTGGTAATCATAGGGAAGCGGCGGTTTTACTTGAGCAGGTGGACTGGTGAGTCCTCGATAGGCGTTTTGCCAGAGCAATTCGAAGCAACTCAGGGTACCCGCCAAGCCGGCATCTAGGTGTTTCAAGAAAGCCACTACTTTATCGTATTCATTGAAAGCTACATAGGCGCTATTTCTACTGGCGGGCACTTCTGCCAATTTCAATACAGCTCTGGTAACAATTCCGAGGGTGCCTTCTGAGCCAATGAAAAGCTGTTTTAGGTCAAAGCCAGAGTTGTCCTTGATGATTTTCTTTAAGGAATTGATAATGGTCCCATCCGCTTGCACCACTTCCAAGCCGAGAATGAGGTTACGTGTCATGCCATACTTTAATACGCGCATTCCACCGGCATTGGTAGAGATGGCCCCACCAATCTGGGCCGAGCCTTTAGCTCCGAAATTGAGGGGAAATAGTAGGCCTTGTTCTTTGGCAGCGATTTGAATGTTTTCCAAAATCACACCCGCCTGCACGGTGATGGTTCGGCTTTTTTCATCCAACTCCTCCATCTGATTCATCTTTTCCATCGAAATCACCAACTCATCGGACTGGGTCTCGGTACTACCCACCATATTGGTCATTCCGCCATGGACTACAATGGGTTGATCATGTTCATGGCAGATTCGGAGAATGGCAGAGACGTCTTCCGTCGTGCGGGGGAGGACAACGGCGATGGCTGTCAAGGGCGTGTCCATTCGCCAGATGTGATGGGATCTCTCGGCTACAGCCTCGTCTAGTAGGACTTGTTCGGGTGCTAATGCTTGCTGCAGGGCGGCTATAATCGCTGTTTTCATAAGTTGGTGCTGCTTTGTTATAAGATAGGGCAAACGTATCAAAATGCTAGCCCGTAATATTGAAGTGGTGAAGTGGTGAAATTGTGAAATTGTGTTCTTAGCCGATATAGACATCAATTCGAAATGCAAAATCGTGCTAGTTCTCAGTTAAAATGCCACCACTTTACTACTTCGCCGCTTCACAAATTTGGAGAATAGTTATGATGCGTTTGCCTTAATTGTAAGATGCTATACAAATCTAGAAAAGATTTCAAGATTTGTACTGAAACGCTCGGGGAATTACCCTTTTAATCCGCTAAGCCCAGTCTCTCGCCACTCCCTATTCTACGCCGCCCCAACACATATATTTGATATTAACAAAATCATCGATGCCATATTTGGAGCCTTCCCGCCCCAGTCCACTTTCCTTGATCCCGCCAAAAGGAGCCACAGCAGTAGAAATCATTCCCGTATTGATACCGACCATCCCATATTCCAGCGCCTCTGCTACGCGCCAGATACGTGCATAATCCCGGCCGTAGAAATAAGCCGCTAAGCCAAAAGGAGTATCATTGGCTAAGGCAATAGCTTCCTCTTCCGTGTCAAAAGTATAGACAGCAGCAATGGGCCCAAAAATCTCTGTTTGAAAGATAGCCATCGAAGAATCAAGTTCACTGATTAGTGTCGGGCTAAAAAACAGCCCTTCTCTTTTGCTTCCACCCAATTGTACTTTTGCGCCCTTGGAGGTAGCGTCAGCTAATAAGTTTTCACACTTTTGAATGGCTTGTTCATTGATTAATGGGCCAACATCTACGCCTGCTTCCAGGCCATCACCCAATTTAATACCTTCCATGGCCTTCGCGAGTTTTTCCACGAATGCCCTTTGGACCTTCCGCTGAACCAAAATCCGATTGGTGCAAACACAGGTTTGTCCCGCATTCCTAAATTTGGAAGCGATACAGCCCGCCACGGCAGCATCTATATCCGCATCATCGAAGACGATAAAAGGCGTATTCCCTCCTAATTCCAGCGATACCTTTTTGACCTGATCTGCGGATTGTTTCAATAACAGTTTTCCAACTGGAGTAGAGCCGGTGAAAGAGATTTTCTTCACCATGGGATTGGTGGTCAATTCTTCCCCCACCGCTTTGGGATCTTTGCACGTAATGATATTGAATACACCAGCAGGGAAACCAGCTTCCTCTGCCAATTGTGCCAGCGCTAGCGCCGATAGCGGCGTCAAATCTGATGGCTTGATGACGACGGTACAACCTGCGGCCAGTGCTGGCGCTACTTTACGCGTAATCATCGCATTGGGGAAATTCCAGGGTGTAATGGCCCCGACCACACCGATCGGCTGCTTGATAACCGTGATGCGCTTATCAGCCCCATGCCCCGGTATCACATCCCCATAGACCCGCTTGGCTTCTTCGGCGAACCACTCGACAAAAGAAGCGCCATATTTGATTTCACCTTTGGCTTCAACGAGTGGCTTGCCTTGTTCTAAGGTGAGCAGTCGGGCCAGGTCATCGGCGTTTTCCATTTGCAGCTCGTACCATCTTTTAAGGATTTGACTGCGTTCCCCGGCCGTCAAGCCGCGCCAGGCGGGAAAAGCTTGCTGGGCTGCGGCGATGGCCTGCTGAGTATCCGCTCGGTCGCAGTCGGCTACCCGGGCTATCTCGCTGCCATCAAAAGGATTGAGAACGGGGAAAGCTGTCTCTTATACACATCTCCGAGACCACGAGACCGAGGCTGATCTCGTATGC
>CAJXUM010000603.1 GCA_913060855.1 uncultured Lewinella sp.
GAGATCAGCCTCGGTCTCGTGGGCTCGGAGATGTGTATAAGAGACAGCTCAGACATACATGAAATTCGAAAGAAATCAAGGGATTTTCGAATTGATGACGGCTTGGGTGAGTGAAAACATTGACCCACTAAATATTAAAATGGTCTTATGCACAGGAGACTTGGTAGAGCAGAATGAAATGGTCGTTGCCGATAATATTAATGGGAATCAACCGAGCAAGCATCAATGGGAAGCCATTTCCAAAGCCTTTGAAAAATTAGATGGAAAGGTCCCCTACATATTAGCTGCTGGGAATCACGATTTTGGCTATAAGAACATCGAACACCGAAAATCTAACTATGATCAGTATTTCCCAGCTGATAGAAATTGGGCTAGCGCAAAACTTTTAAAAGTAGTCGGCAAGAATTTTGAAAACCATCCTACGCTTGAGAATGCGGCCTTTGAATTTATCTCTCCGCACGATAGAAAGTTTTTATTTCTAAACCTGGAGTTCGCACCAAGAAATGCGATCGTAGATTGGGCTAAAGAAGTGGCCGATCAAGCTGAATTCAAAGATCATACAGTGGCCTTATTGACCCACTCCTACCTGAATGCAAAAAATGAGCATATCGAAAAAGAAAACTACCCTATTACTGATGGGAATTACGGCCAAGCCCTTTGGGAAAAATTAGTACAACCTTCCCGTAATATTCAATTGACCTTTTCAGGGCATATCGGCGGGGTAAATGATTTTAAAGCCCATGTTGGATTTAGAACAGACGAGAATACAGCTGGAAAAAAGGTAAGCCAAATGGTCTTCAATGCTCAGGCGATGGGCGGAGGTTGGCAGGGCAATGGCGGTGATGGTTGGTTGCGCATCCTAGAATTTTTGCCCGATGGAAAAACGGTAAAAGTGCGCACTTTCTCTCCTTTCTTTGCCATTTCACCCAGTACTTGGCACCTCTCGTGGAGTACGGAGGCTTTTAATGAATTTAGCTTCCAATTAGATTGATCATTCTTCGGCAAACCCAAACGCACTTGATCAGCTAGTGACCAAGCAATATGTAGCATTCTGACCGGACGCATGGCTTTCCGCACCGGCATGCGTAGCGTATTCGTGGGGGTACAGGGCCCTTGTCTGATTGCAGCGGACCGGCTAACGCTGCCACAAATGCTACGGAATAAGGCTTATGCTACAGCCTGTATTGGCAAATGGCATGTAGGAAACGATCCGAAAGAAGAAGGCTTTGATTTCTCTGAAACCAAATATGAAATTGGCTTCAAAAGAGGTCACTTTAATGCCCATTAAGGTTCATATTTTGTAAAAAAACATCAAAACGATCTAAATACACGTAGAATTACTCATGTATCATCTATTGAAGATCTCTATATTGGAGTCAAAATAGAAATAATATGCAATCATCTACCCATTCATCGAATTCCCCTGTAAGGCTTTTAATAATACTTGGATTTTCCTTACTCTTCTGCATAGGGTGCCGAACCAAAGCAACTATCATGGCTTGGGAAAGTGCTTCAACTAAAGAAGAATTTCCTGAGGCTAGATTCAAGCTTCCTTCTACAGGAGTCTGTTTCTCTGGTGGAGGGACACGTGCAATGAATTTGGCGCTTGGGCAAATGGCAGGTTTACGCGAACTCGATCTTTGGGACGATATTGGATACATTTCAGCCGTATCAGGTGGATCATGGGCCTCAACCATCTTCACCTATTACAATGCAGGAGCTGAGAATGACAATCAGTTACTAGGAAACATCATTAAAGATCCACAAAAAATCACCATGGACACTTTAGGTTTTATGCCGGAGGGTTTTATGGGAGAAGTGATTACAAAACATCTAGTCGATGATGTCTTGTTGCGATTGGCTGAGGGTCGTTTGACCTTGGGAATCCTTCAAAAAATGGATTACGCATGGATTGATGCTGTGGGAAGCACCTACTTAGCCCCCTATGGATTGTACGATCCGGAACATCCTAAATATTTTACACTGAACAATAAGATCAAGAATGATATTTTAGCTAGAAACCGAAAGCTAAAAGCTAATGATTTTATTACGGTTCACCACCAAGAAGGTGACATTAAACGACCTTTCCTAATCGTGAATTCTAGTCTACTGGCACCTAGCCGTTATTTACCGCTCAAAAATCCGGAGAACTTATCTGTGTTCAATTACACGCCTTTATACATCGGTTCTAACAACCCCATTGGTGTGACTGATACCGAATTACTCTCTGGTAGCACGATAAGCTTTAATGCAGGGGGGGGATTTGTAGAATCCTTCGGGTTTGGAAGTGAATTGTTGCGTTCCCAAAAGAGACAACTTTCCAATAATGGAACGCAACTGAGAGTGAAACTAGCCAAACGGCGTTTTGAAGCTGTAGATGCCACAGGAACCAGCAGCGCAGCCTATGGAGCCATATTTAGCTCTAGTCTGTTCGCGCAATTAGCCTCCTATATATTGACAGATTTTTCTGCGGATCAATTGATTCCCGAGGAAGAATATTGGCCCATCTCATCTAATGGAGTTGTTGATGATGCGGATCGATATCGTTTTACAGATGGTGGGAATCTAGAAAACTTTGGATTGATTTCACTTTTGCAACGTGAAGTCGAAAAAGTAGTGGTATTTATCAATACCGATACACCTTTGGATGTCTCCATCACACCAACTGCAGAATGTCCGCCTCTAGCCAGTCAGGTTTCCTCTGATCTATTTCCGCTATTTGGATATAAAATTGGGAACCAAACAAAAAACCAAGTATTCAAGAAATCTGATTTCACCACAGTATATGACAGTCTTCGCAATGCCAAACTGGACAAAAAATCAGTGATCGCCAAAACTACCTTAAGAACTATAGAAAACAAGTGGTGGGGTATCAAAGCTAATCAAGAAGTAACCGTTTTGTGGGTGTATAATGAATCCGTCCCTGAATGGGAAAACCTATTGTCGACAGAAGTGAAAGAAGAGATTTGTGCGGGTCCAGATGGTGCATTTCCAGAATTCCCACTCTATAAACTCATCGGAGAGAATGGCTACCTAAATGGAATCTCTCTCACCAAAGAACAAGTGAATCTGCTCTATCAATTCAGTGCTTGGAATGTGTATAGTAATAAAGAAGTATTTAATTTTTTGAAGAACAGTCAAGACTAGAAATACAGGTGACGTCAGACGATTGTAGAACATCCTTTTGGGACAATCAAGCGGCAATGGGAATATGACCCACTCTTCTAAAAGGCAAAGAAAAGGTCAGTGCGGACTTTACCTTGATCTTTACAGCCTACATCCTTAGGCGAGTTATGTCCCTACTAGGCATAAACGCTTACCGGATCGATTCCCCATGTTGTTTGATCTTTCTAAGGACATTTCAGAGCAGAATGACATCTCTCTTCAACACCTGGATCGCTCCTCCGGCGAATGATTCGGGCGGCTGAACGACTGCTGAAATTGGCGTAAAAGTAACTTTATAGACATCCAGATCATCAAAGCTGTATTGTTATTATTCAGCGCATCTCGATATCCTTCTACCCTTTGTTTCATTGTCAGCAGCTGATCATTCACATTTAAGATGGCGATTTTCTTTCGATCATTTTTAATAAGGCGCAAATAACGTCCTGTAACTTTTGGAGTAGATGTCGGTATAAGTTTTCAGAAAGAGTAAAGAACAATATATCGCCGGGTGAGAGGAAAGTACAAGAAGCGTATGCACTATTTTCGGGAAGGTGTGGCGTAAATCAGCAGCAGCAATCAAGGACGGAGAAAGACCCATTACAATAGTCTTCATCCTAATAAAAATAGGCCTTTCAAGATAAATCCTGAAAGGCCTAGAGTTGCTCTTCCCGACTAGCTAAACAGCTTAAATCGAGACATAGGGAAAACGCTAGTTATAGGAAAAGCAGAAACAGTTTGGTGTGCAAACAAGGAACTTATTGTAAAATAACTTCCTTCTCTTCTATCATTTTTCGAATGTTAATCAAAGCATAGCGCATTCTTCCAAGTGCCGTATTGATACTGACCCGAGTAAGCTTAGCAATTTCTTTGAAACTCATATCCGCATAGTGGCGAAGAATAACTACCTCTCTTTGCTCAGGAGGTAACATATTCACCAATGTTCGCACTTTGTCGTGCGTTTGGCTACGAATAATACTTTGCTCAGCATTCTCCTCTACTAATGGCAATACATCGAAAATATCAAAGGTCTCTGTTGGAGAAACCTGAGGCCTACGCTTGGTTCTGCGGAAGTAATCTACGCACATATTGTACGAGATTCGCAGCGCCCATTGTAGGAATTTTCCTTCATGGTTGTACTTACCCTTACGAAGAGTGTCAATAATCTTGATGAATACTTCTTGGAAAATGTCTTCCGCGAGGCTTTGTTCTTTTACAAACAAATAGATGGAAGTGTAAATTTTTTGCTGGTGACGGTTTAAGAGCTCTTCAAATGCTCTTTCATCACCTTCAAGGTAGCGTGCAATAAGCTGTTGATCATTAAGCGGCGTAACTTGCATAACTAAATAATATTAAGCGTGTTTGGGATTATCGTTCCTGAAAGAATTATTTAGTGTAAAAGTTACTATCTATAATCAACAATTTTAATTAGTGAAGAAAATGGAAAAGAATTAAATACAGGCACAAATATAGGTTCATCTTTGTAATTGATCCAAGTTTATTGTCTTTTTTTTTCAAACCTTAACATTTTTTTAACGGGCGTCGCGGAATAAAATTCCTCATAATGAAATATAAAATTCTGATTATTCACGCAAACAACAACTAAATCAGAATTAACAAAGCAACAATGAGTTTTTATCGAAATAATCTTCCTATTATAAGTTTTTTTATTTATTTGCCAACTGGCTTACATTTCAAGATGGAATAATCCGATTAAAGGAGTCATTTAACAGATGAATCTCTGTCTCTTATACACATCTGACGCTGCCGACGAAGAGGATA
>CAJXUM010000604.1 GCA_913060855.1 uncultured Lewinella sp.
CGAGATCAGCCTCGGTCTCGTGGGCTCGGAGATGTGTATAAGAGACAGTTTCTCATCCTCGATCAGACTCGTCAAAAAGGCCAGATTTCCTTTATGTCCAATACTGCCCAAATTCGTGAGCAGTTTCTTTTTGGTAGTGAAATCCTGCTTTTCAAAATAGGCCTTCAGTAACTTCCCTCCTTCTAAATCAAATAATAAGTTGGCTGCTTCTCCCCGAAGGCCTTTATCTTCGGTAGCCAATACCAAGTCTAAGACTTTCGGTGCCATTTCTTTCAATTGCATACCACTGACGGCTGTCACCCACTCTGGAGAGCCCTCTATATTAGGTAAAATGGATCGGATTAAAGGTTTGATAGAAGGGTTTTTGGCGACATAATCGGCTCCTAGTTGTCCAAGCGCATACGTCTGAATTAAGTCCTTTTGTGGATGATCCAATTGGATCAAATCTACTAGTAACTGATCTTTAACCTTACCCTCTTTGAAGTTGAAAGCGCGGAAGTATTTAGGGAGTAGATTAGGGTCAACCGCTGGGTCTTGGATCAATTCGGCCAGCATCGGCAAACTATTTTTGGCATGAATACGCCAAACGATTTCTTTCTGCCCCGCTTGTTTCCAATCCTCTCCTACTTGTTTCCTCCAACTCTCAAAATAGAGATCAGCATTCAAGTCGGCCCCGACGCCTAATGCTTCCAGGTACCAGCGATCGCCACCTTTATACTGGCTCGCCAAATTTCCCCACAGCTCGGCTGCCTCTGCCGTACCCATAAACCGCAGGGCTATCGCCGCTTCCCGCCGCACCGCAGGAGAAGAGTCATTTACTAATTGCCGCACGTAATCTAACACCTTGCCTTTATCTTTTTGACGAGCAATTCGCAAGGCAGTAATTCTAAGGTCTTCCGATTCATCTTTCAAACCCGCCGCGACATATTCGGGAGCACTTCCCACCTCTGCCAATAACCAAAGGGCCTTAGCTCGATCTCGCGTACTCCCGTTTTGCCAGAGCGCCTGCAGGGCTGGTTCCGCCTCCTTACCCAGGGACTTCACCTTTTGCCAAGCCAGGTAAAAGATCGTATTGTTAGGGCTTTTCAAGGCAGCAACGGCAGAAGCCGCATCCGTAATAGGCACCTCTGGCACCTTATAAGTAGCTGTTTTCTTCGCTATCCTATAAATACGCCCTCTTTGCACATCGGCCATTTTGTGTCCACCGACGCCGGCATCATACCAATCAGAAACAAAAATGGAGCCATCGGGAGCTGTTGCTATATCACTCGGTCGGAACCAGATATCTTCACTCTTCAATAAATTGACAATTTCTGCCTTATATCCGGCTCCATCCTTTTCTACTGGATAAGCCCGCACCACATTATGCCCCGGCTCACAATGAATCATTTGATGTTGAAAAACACTAGGCAGATGATCCCCTTCATACATTAAAATACCGGTAGGAGAACCAGAACCTGTTTGTAATAGGTTCGGAACCACCCCTGGGTCATTGAGATGCCAATGTCGCTTGGGAATCTCATCATGCATCCCTACTCGTCGTGTTCGCCATCCCGCTCCAGTCAAAGCATCGGTATATCCATAGTTACCGAATTCCATCACGTAATTGACTCGTGTTGCCTTATTACCATCATCATCATTATCGGATTGCCAAAGCGTACCGAAGGGGTCTATGGTTATCTCATAGGGGTTTCTAAAGTTATTCCCCAGTACTTCGACATTAGTACCATCGGGATCGCAGCGGAAGGCGAGTCCTTGCTTATAAGGTGAATTTGATGTGCGTATAGGCTGGCCAATTTGATCCAGCACAGGGCTCCCATCTTTGTAGATTAATTGCTTGCCTTCATTCCCAAAATTGAAGTAATACTTGCCATCTGGACCAAAAGTAAAAGCATGCATACCATGATCATGATCCACCCCATCGATTTGAGTAAAAAGCGTATCCTTGTGATCCGGTATATCATCCCCATCTTCGTCCGTAAAGACAAATACATTGGGGCTAATCGATACAATCACTTTATTACCAAAAACCGCAATTCCGAGGGCTCCATTGATATCTTGTCCTTGGTAGAAGACCTTGCGACTATCCGCTTTCCCGTCTCCATCGGTATCTTCCAATATTAAGATTCGATCTCCTTCTATTATTTCATCCACTTCTTTATTGCGCCACAATCGATAGTTATTCACTTCGCACACCCACACCCGGCCTCTTTCATCTACGGCTATATTCGTTGGATTAGTCAGCAAAGGTTCGGAAGCGAATAGTTCCACTTCTAGTCCTTCGGCCACCTCCATACTAGCTAGCGCATTTGTCGATTCTCTTTGCTGTTGCTCAGAAAGGCTGCTAAATAAAAGTTGCTGTTGTTCTTTGTTACAGGCCCAAAAAATACCTGCACCAAGGATACAGAAAGCAAGTGCTTGCAATAATTGTCGATTTTTCATTTTGCTATTTTTCGTTTTTGACTTTCACCATTTCCCTCTTCACCTCCTCTCCTTTTCACTTCTTCATTTCTTCACTTTTTCGTCTCTCCACCTCTTTCCCTTCCCCTACTCCCCCGTCCTAAAAGGAGACGCAGGTAAACCTTCTTTATTATACAAATTGGCATCATCTGGATTATTAGCCCAAGCATAGCGCACTACTTTCGGATCGGAAATCCCTTCATTCCACACCACAATTTGATTGCCTCGAATCTCGGCTTTTGCCCAAACAAACTGTTTATCTGCCCCCGCTATCGCAAAGCCTTTTAGATACCCATATTTATCTTCCGCCATCAGACCACCACCGACATGATCAAAGGATAGGACAATTTTGTTTCCCTCCTTTTTCATGTCTTTGTAGGCAGGTCCCGAGTAAACTACATCTTGATTGTAGGCCAACTTACGGGCCGCTAGGGACAGGCGCAATCCTACATCTTGTTTGTTTCGAGGGTGTATATCATTGGCTTCTCCGATATCCGTAATGACCGCTTGTGCCGTATTGGGAACAGACAAAGTAGCTGATTGCGACTCCCGAAGTACCGCCCAGTTGCTCTCAGAAGGCGCTTCGACTGGCGCCATGAAATTGGCCAATTGAACAAATAAGAAAGGAAAATCTCCGACGCCCCAACGTTGTCGCCAATCGGTGATCATCTTCGCAAATAAATCGCGATAGACAAAAGCTCCTTTTTCGTTGGCATTCGACTCTCCTTGGTACCATAAGGCTCCCTTAATCGGTAGTTTTAACAAGGGATGAATCATGATATTGTATAATAGAGTAGGTGTATGATGGACTCGAAAACCTGCATCTGCATTAAATTTAGCCTCCCCTACTTTCATTTTCCAGTCCCCAGCCAAGCTAGTGCGGCCTTCACTAGAAATCAGGTACATCAATTCAGGATCTCCATAGACTCCGCCACCGCCACCCGTATCCTCTACCCGGATTGCAATGGTATTTTTACCAGGCTTCAATAGCGAAGGTGCTACTTTATACACCCTGTCTTTTGCATGAGCTCCGACATTACTGCCCACCTCAGTACCGTTGACATAAGTCCAATCGGAATCATCGATTTTGCCCAAACCTAGTTCTATACCTGCCTTTGCTGCTGCCTCACTCAAAACGATGGTTTTTCTATACCACACCACTCCATCCACTCCTTCAAACCCGGCAGTTTCCCATAGCGCTGGCAATTCCATATCGAGCCAGTCCTGATCGCTATACATCTGTTTATGCCAACCATTTTCGATGCCCTTGTCCACTGTGGGAAGTTTACCGACTTTAGCCTCTATGTCTCTGAGCTGTTTCGCACTTTTTTCTTTCGCCGCTTTTTCTAAAGCATCTAAATCGGGTAGGTCATTACCGGATAGCGAGGAAGGGTGCATCCAAGGTTCGAGTCGGGAGCCGCCCCAAGAAGTATTGATCAAACCGATAGGTACATCTACATGTTTGCGTAGTTCCCGGGCAAAGAAATAGCCCACTGCCGTAAAACTGCCTACGTTATCCGCATTACAAACGGTCCATTCACCTCCTACCAGGGTATCCTGTGGAGATTTGGCCCAGGAGTGGGGCACCTTAAAGTGGCGAATTTGGGAATCTTTGGCCTGGCTGATTTCCATTTCAGCCTCATTGGAATTGCCAACGGTCCATTCCATGTTGCTTTGACCAGAACAAACCCAAAGGTCACCGATCAATATATCATTAATGAGAATGAAATCCTTTCGGCTACTCACTCGCAATAGGTGAGGCCCACCGGCTTTCATTGGTGGCAAAGTATAGGACCATTTACCCTCCTTATCCGCTCTGGTTGTATAGGTTCGGCTATTAAAGGTGATGCTAATTCGTTTCTTTTTACCGGCATCACCCCATACCGTAATATCCTTGTCTCGTTGTAAAACCATGTGATCCTGAAAAACCTTGGGTAGACGAAGTTGACTAAAAATCAAGGTAGGAAGTCCCATAAAAAGGGACAGAAGAGTCACTAATTTAGCTAGACGCTTGAGGGGTAGCATATAGTATGTTTTTGTTGATTTGCCTTGTTTTGAAAAGGAGAAGAATCTCTAAATTGATAGTTTACTCCTTTTTATTAGTGAACCAAGATAGTTCTTTATCTGATTTTAGCAGATATCTGATGCTCATTTTTCTGGTGCTACCGTTTATATCTGGCCCAAAAACGGCTTTTAAAAGGTCATCTATTTCCTCACTTCACCCTACAAATCCAAAACGAGATATAAAATGGACAAAATGACATTTGTTAAATAAAAATTCTATGTATTTATTATTTTTTAAACCTTTATTTTGCAAAATCAACATAAATGCTTATTATTAGAAAGCTTAGGCCTCAGTTTTGTATCTGCCACTAAGTTTACAGCATAAAATGTGAACACTTTCAATACCATGTAGCGTATTTTTGGACAGATCTCAATTGCTGTCTCTTATACACATCTGACGCTGCCGACGAAGAGGATAGT
>CAJXUM010000605.1 GCA_913060855.1 uncultured Lewinella sp.
CGAGATCAGCCTCGGTCTCGTGGGCTCGGAGATGTGTATAAGAGACAGGCATCACCTTGGCCTTACCCGATCTAATCCGTTCCATTCCTAAAATAACAGCTTCTGTGCCCGTACTACAGGCTGAAGCATTCGTGCTTACCTGGTTTCCAAGCCCCAGTATACCACTGAGATAGGCACTAATGCCACTGGGCATAGTCTGTTGTATCAAAGAACTACCTAGTCGCTTCACTTTCCCTTCATCAACCGTATAAATACCGCGACGAATGACTGACATACCCGACATCCCAGCTCCAAAGATACAGCCTGCTTCCCAGTTGGGATCTTCTTCCTTGCCGACAGGATAGGCCAAACCCGCATCTTGCCAGGCATCAATCCCTGCAATACACCCGAAGCGTATTCCATTGGCTTTTAATTGTTTGAGTGTGAGATCGGAGAAGTAACTCTGCAGTAAGGTAGGAGTGACCGGCGGAATACCACCGATTTGACAACTGAATTTGAGTTCCTCTAGGTCAGGTAAAAAGGCTATACCAGATTGGCCATTTTTTATAGCAGTTGTAAAGTCAGCAACTCCAACAGCATTCGGAGCTACCACGCCCATTCCTGTGATGACGACTCGTTTCACTTGACCATTCTTTTAAGAATCATACCGGATAGTACACCACTGCATACTTTCTCCCCTGCCTTATTATACATCACGGTATTGACTTTTATTTTTCCCATTCGGAAATAGATTTTTTCTCCTTCAACAGTCACCTCTTCGCCGGGCAATACCATCTTGGAAAAATTGACATCAGCAGAGGTGAAAGCAAATGGAGGAGGGGAGGGGTTCCCACTCTGGTTGGCAAGATAGATGCCTAGTGCGACCAAACCAATCTGTGCCATAGTCTCTGTCAGAATAACACCTGGTGTTACGGGGCGGTCTCTAAAATGTCCTTGGTAAAAGTATTCGTCTTCGCGGTATAAATACTTTCCCTTGATCTTGTTTTCGTCTACCTCCAAAATTTCATCCACAAATAGGAATGGAGAAGAATAAGGGAGGGTGGCAAGCAGCTGCGCCAAACTTTCTTTACTACTCATATCATACTAGTTTTTCGCCACCATCAACTGGAATCAGTGCCCCATTGATCCAAGCGGCTTCATCTCTCGTCATTAGATAAATCACACGAGCTACGTCCTCAGGTGTTGTGATCCTCTTAAATGGATTATTGGTTTTGGCAAAGTTCATCAATTCTTCATGTCCAGGTATCATCCGTAGCGAAGGTGTATCTGTTATTCCAGCTTGTATCACATTGGCTCGGATCCCATAGGGGGCAAATTCCAACGCCATTGATCTGATCAAAGCCTCCAAAGTGTTTTTCGCCGCTGAAACAGCCGCGTAATATCTCCAGGCCTTTGTATTACCTGCACTGGTAAGTCCTAGAATCCTTGCATCAGGCGAATATAAACCTTTTTCCCAAAGAGCTTGTGCCCAATCGTAAAGACTTATGGCCATTGCCTGTATAGTAAGTTGAAAATCTTCTTGTTGCAACAAAGGTGTATCGGAGGCTATATCATACGGGGTCATGGGCTTGAGATTCCCTTTTGCAATTGCGTGCAACAATAACCTGACACCTCCATTTTTTTCCGCCAAGCGGATAGATAAATCGGCAAGTATAGCGGTGATGTTTTCCTTCTTTAAGGCATCTTGATTGTAGGTGATAACTTCAATATTGTCGTGAGATAGGGCATCGAAGGCTTGCTGAATTTCAGCCGCTCTTTGCCGTCGATCGCGATGGACGATACAGAGATTCATGCCTTCTGCCGCCAAATGTTTGGCAGCCGCTAGGCCAAAACCACTAGATCCCCCCAAGATAATTGCCCAATAATTTTTTCCTTTGAAATACATACCCCCAAATTATGCTTCCCAACGCAATAATAAACGTTGTGCCGAAAATCCTGGCCCAAAGCTAAGCATTATTCCTAAGTCATCTAAAGGAATTCCCTTTTCTAAGTATCGATCTAGCACATAAAGTACCGTCGCACTGGACATATTGCCATATTCTGCTAAGACTGCCTTGGTTTCATCAATATTTTTACCCAATTCTCCTAGCATCTTGTCGACAATTTCAACGATCCTTTTTCCACCTGGGTGAAAGATGAAATGTTGAATATCATCAATGCTCAATTGGTTCTTTTCCAAAAATGAAAAAAGAATAGAATGAAAATGCTTCTCAATTTTGCTGGGGACGGAGGGATCTAAAACCATGTGAAAGCCGGTATTTTTTACATCATATCCCATCATACCAATTTCGTCATAGAAATGGTACATCTCGCTGGCTTGAATAGTGGGGCCAGGTTTATCATCGAATCCTAGTATCGCTGCGGCCGCACCATCTCCAAAAATAGCTGCACAGACCATATTTGTCATAGAATAATCCTCCAATTGGAAATTACTAGTCGGAGATTCCACCGCAATAACGGCAGCTCGTTTTCCCGGATTCGCTTTTAATAGATTATGCGCATAGATAAGTCCCGAAATACCGGCAGCACAACCCATCTCTGTCACGGGCAGACGTACAATGTCTTGCTTCATCCGAAGTCGATTGATCAGATAGGCATCAACAGACGGAATCATAAAGGTGGTGCAACATACTGTGATAATGAAATCAAGGTCACTGGCTTTGAGATGGGCCTTATCCAGGGCTTTGACCAAGGCATCCTCGGCCAGATCTATAGACTTTTCAAGAAAGAAATTGTTCTTTTCGGCAAAAGAAGTGGGTTGAAATACCTGGTCAATGTCCATGACGGAGTAGCGACGATCTACTTTTGCATACTTGAATATCCGGTTTACTTTTTTGCGAAATCGTTCGGGTTGATCAGCCAGCCAGGCATCTACATAAGGGAGAATATCACTTGTCGTTCGCGAAAATTCAGGTAAGGCAATGGCAGTTGATAGTATTTTTGGTTCTTTTCCCATGTTTTTATTTAATTCACTTACAATTTAGCGGGTCAAAAGGTTGACTGCTATCTTCGCACAAGTAGACTGAGTCTCGTTTTTTTATAAAAATGTCAGCTTCTTTTGGGAAAGTCAAAGAGGGCGTCAGGTGTTACCCCGCTCCATCTAGCATTATTAGAGAAGAGTTATTTTACCAAGATCAGTTGGTATCGAAAGGCCCAACGCCAATTCAATTCGAATCGACTGACACCAGATTGGGCCAATAGTTGTTCCAATTCTTTTCTTGAAAACCCCTTCCGGACCGAAATAGCACCATCTCTTCTAGCCATCGCAGGGGCTCTACTGAACCAGCACAATACCATAAAGAGGTAGTAAGCTAGCCAATGCCGTTGTAAATCATTAATAATGACAATCGTTCCTTCAGGAATAGCACGCAATAAAGTAACGATTTGATGGTTTTCGAAATGATGTAGAATGAGGCTACATAGCACGATTTGATAAGGTTCCCAATTGAAATCCTGATCTAGAAAGTTGCCCTCAATATAACTGATTTCCGGATGATTGCCGGAGTTTTTCCGTGCAAAAGCCAAAATGTTAGGGTTGGCGTCAATTCCATGTATTTTTAGCGCCAAACCTTTGTCATTTGCCCAATTTGCCACTTTACACAGCGTATCGCCCCCACCACAACCTAAGTCCAATAAATTGGCCTTTTGAATTTTGGGAACCCAATCCAGTTGAAATAAGGCTTTTTGTAAACTTTGTAGAATGATTTGATGGCCGCCCAGAAAACGATTGACAAATGCCAGATAGCGTAATGCGCCGTCTAATTCCTCTCCCTTTATGGAGAAGTCATCCATGTCCTCCGTTTCCAAAGCTCGCTGGCGAAAGGAGTGTTTTATCATATTTTCCGTGGGTTTGGCGAATGATGTAAGGCACCAAAGTTGGGGCTTTCTTCAGGCCACCCAAACTGACTTCGGAAACAAAAGAATGACCAAAAAGTTTTTGTAATTGTCGGCCCACCCACAAACGCCATCTGAAGGTTTGATTCCATTCTTCCCAATAACGTTGTTCCATTTCTTCCCGACGAATCTCATTTCTGGCGTAAGCCAAGACATGCTTAGCCGCAATATCAGCGGCGTGAATCGCCATTGCCATACCATTACCAGCCAAAGGGCTAATTAAGCCGGCAGCATCACCTGCCATAATGATATGATCTTGTATCAAACTTTTGGGACGAAAAGATATATTGGAGATCGATAGAGGAAAACCCTCCAAGGACTCACTATTATCAATCACGGTCTTAAGAAAAGGATTCTTAGCTAACACCTCTTTTTCTACGCTGTCAATATCGTTGTATTGCTGAAAAACGGATTTGGCGATCAAATAGCAAAAGTTGACACTGCCATCTTCTACTTTGGATAAACCCGCGTACCCTCCTCTGAAATTATGTAGGGCAACAAGTTCATCGGGAAAGTCCATCTCCAAGTGATACTTGATGCCAATATAGGGAGCTTCATGTTTGAACCAAACGCGATTCAGGGTGCGATCGAGCATGGAGCGCTTACCAAAACTGCCTAGCACGATTCTACTGCGAAAGACTTGCCCCTTGCGCGTACTTAGAGTAAATTCGTCTTTTGCCTTTTCGAATTGTACCGCATTAATCGAGGTCTGAGTGACTACCTTGACACCCGATTCTAACGCCAAATTATAAAGGGAAAGGTCAATTTGATAACGACTAACACCGAAGCCACCTAGCGGCAAGTGTGTATGAAGGCTATTCCCCGAAGGAGCACTCAGGGTGAGTTGATTAATCTTAATAGGAGTTATCTGTTCTGGGTATAGACCGATTTTATTTAAAATCGGGCGAATCTCATTGCTGATGTATTCACCACAAACTTTGTGCTTAGGAAATGATCCCTTTTCAAAAAGCATCACCCCCAAACCAGCCTGCGCCAGTTGGATACTGCTGATCAAGCCAGCCAGCCCGCCGCCTACAACGATGACATC
>CAJXUM010000606.1 GCA_913060855.1 uncultured Lewinella sp.
ATCTACACTATCCTCTTCGTCGGCAGCGTCAGATGTGTATAAGAGACAGGACTAGTAATGAACGTTATCGCAGTGCCATTGAGGCTAGTTTAGATGGGTTTTATCTACTCGAAAGCGTCCGAAATGAGGTAGGTGACATTTCAGATTTTAGGATCCTGGAAGTCAATGAAAATGCTGCGATCCAAATGTCAATGCCTCGAGAAAAACTAATGGGCACTTTAATCTGTGAACAGTTTCCTGTTAATCGTACCAATGGCTACTTTGAACAATACAGACAAGTCGTGCTTACCGGGAAACCACTCACGCAAGATTACTGTGTCTCCGATGAATACCAAAGTTCGGGTTGGTATCAACAGCAAGTAGTAAAAGTAGGAGATGGCATAGCTATTAGCAACCGTGACATTAGTGAGCGAAAGCGTTCTGAAGCAGCCATCCGAATGAATGAAGCTCGCTACCGAGCTATTGCTGCCAACTTCCCCAATGGACTGATCGCCTTATTCGATCAAGATCTCCGATATTCGATTGTTAGTGGTAAAGGCTTGGCCAAAACTGGATTAACCAAAGCAGATTTTGAAGGCAAAAGATTGAGAGATATTTTCCCTCCTGAGATTTATGAACGAGATGAGCCTTATTTGTTGGCTGCATTGAAAGGGGAAACGATCGCACAAGTAGTTCCAATGGGTGAGGATTACTTCAATGTGATAACCCTACCGGTAAAAGACGACCAAGGAAAAATCATCAGCGGCATGGTGATGTCTCAAGATATCACTGCACTTAAAAAAGCCGAATTGGACCTAGAAAAGGCGCTGAAAAGGTTACAATTAGCCATTGATACAGCAAAACTTGGAATTTGGCGGCTAGATGCTGAAAGTCGCCTAATGGAGTGGAATGATCAACTCCTAGCTATGTATGGCATTAGCAGAGAACAATTTGAACTGAATCGTGCAGCTTGGCGAACGCAACTTCATCCTGAAGATAGGGATTATACCATTGGAAAACTAGATGAAATCCTAAGCGGAGAGCTAGTCTATGATATCGCATTTAGACTGATAAGACCAAACGGAGAAGTTCGTCATATGAACGCCTCTGGCTGCCCAGTTTATGATGAACAAAACAAGTTGATCGAATTCGTCGGCATCAATATTGATATCACGCACATCAAACGGAAGGAAGAGGCCTTGCGGGAAAGGGAAGCTTTTCTACAAGCGATCTTTGATAATAGTCCTAATGCTATCATGGTAGCCGACGATGAAGGCAATTACCGTTCGGCCAACCAAGCCGCCGCTAGCTTATTTGGTTATACCGTGGAAGAACTACTTAAGATGAATGTGGCGGATCTGCAGACCACAAATGTAATTCCGGTGGACCAGCAATACCAGCAGTTTGTGGCTAAAGGCCAGGAGGTGGGAGAGTTTGCCTTTATCCACCCTGATACCACCCCCAAAGTAGCCCAATATCGTGCCGTTCGAGTTCGAGAAAACTTCAACCTAAGTATCCTCGGCGATATTACAGAAAAAAAAGAGGCAGTGGAGGCTTTAAGAAATAGCGAAGAGCTTTTTCACACCGTCTTCAACCAACAATTTCAATTCATGGTCATCTTATCAACAGCCGGCCATGTATTGGATATTAATGGGTTACCATTAGAGGTCATTGGCGTGGAACGGGAAGATCTTATCGGAAAACTGTACTGGGAATCACCGGCATGGGCTAAGTTGCCAGATTGGCAAGAAACCATCCAAAAGCAGGTACTGCAAGCTATTTCAATGGAAGGTCCTCTTCTGACAGAAGATGTTTTCCAGACTCGATCGGGGGAACTACGTTATGCACTTACCGTCTACTCAGCCATCCGAAATGAAGCGGGCCATTTGCGCTTTATTTTGGTGCAAGCCACAGATATTACCGACCGAAAATTAGCCGAAGACCAGTTGAGAACAACGCAAATGGAACTCTCGGAAATTACGAATAGATTTAAAATTTCTACAGAGGCTGCGCAGGTAGGTATTTGGGACTGGGATGTTAAAACAGATACCTTAATCTGGAGTGATAATATGTATGCACTATATGGTATCGAAGAGGAAGCTTTTTCAAGTTCGGTCGATGACTGGAGAAGAAACCTGCATCCCGATGACTTAGAAAAGACTGAACACGCCCTTTTTCTCGCCCTAAAGGGTGAAGCAGAATACAATACGACCTTTAGGGTCATCTGGCCAGATCAATCCGTTCATTACCTTCGTGGATCGGGAACGGTACAAAGAGACGAGGCGGGAAAGGCCGTTAGGATGCTGGGTGCCAATTGGGATATTACTAAAGAAAAAGAGGCTGAGCAACAAACAATTAGGGCGAAACAGCTGGAGGTGAAAAATAAAGACCTGGAACAATTTGCCTATGTGGCTTCTCACGACTTGCAAGAACCGCTTCGCACCGTCATGGGATTTGCAACATTACTAGAGCGCAACTACGGCAAGGAGCTGGATAAAAATGCGAATGAATACCTACAATTCATTTCGCAGGCAGCACTACGGATGAGTGAATTGATTAAAGGCTTATTAGCATACTCTCGTATTGGTGTAAATAGAGAATTGGGTTGGGTCGATTCCCAGGCTATCCTGCAGTATTCACTAGAAGACCTTCAGGCTCAGGTAGAAAAATCAGGCGCGATTATAAAGGTTGGCAAGCTGCCTCATCAAATCAAAGGCTATTCGGTAGAGCTTCGCGTTCTATTTCAAAATTTGATTTCAAATGCCATCAAGTTTCGCAAGGAAGATACTATTCCAAAAATTAAAATTGCAGCAAAGGAGGACAATGATTCCTGGACGTTTAGTATAAAAGACAATGGTATCGGTATAGAACCCGAACACAAGGGCAAGATTTTTGCCATCTTTCAACGGCTACACGGCAGAAGTGAATATGAAGGTACGGGCATCGGTCTCGCTCACTGTCAAAAGATTACCGATCTTCATGGTGGGAAAATTTGGTTAACATCTGAGTATGGTAAAGGCAGTACCTTTTACTTTACAATCCCTAAATAAACGCAGGCATTATCGGGAAGGTACTAGTATAAATGAGATACTCCTCAAAAAGATTAGTTAAGTTCGCCTATCGGATTTCTCTATGGTGAGCCCTTTCGATGAATCCGAAGCAATACTAATCAGCGCAAAATGTAAATCAACAAAATGAGAACCCATTACATTAGCCTTTCTCTCCACAAAAAGCTACTTCCTATTTTATTGGTGCTACTTTATCTTCCCACGAGCGGAGTCTTTGCCCAAAACGATCTGTACATTTCTCAGGAAGAATTGAAAGATAAAATTCATGCCTATTGGCTGGGACAGTTGGTAGGCAATTATATGGGATTTCCTTTTGAGAATGTCTATAAAGAAGCTCCGATTCCCATCCTCATCGACCGCTATTTCACCGCCAATGACCTGGATAGTTTCCCATTAAAAATGAATCATAACGATCGCCGCGCCTACGGCCATATCATGGCAGACGCGATGGGAGGAGCCTGGAGTGATGACGATACGGATATCGAGTACGTCACTCTACATGCTGTGGAAAAATATGGCCTCGATCTCAACTACCAAGAAATCACAGTAATGTGGAAAGCTCATATCAATCGATTTATATGGGCTGCCAATCGACAGGCAAGAGACCTCATGGAGGATGGAATGGTACCACCCCATACCGGTAATAAAAACAACAATCCCTATTGGTATCGCATTACTTCTCAGTTGGTCAACGAAATTTGGAGTGTCTTTTATCCAGGCATGATTCGCCAGGCTGAGGACAGAGCAGAATGGGGGGCTAAAATTATGTGTGATGATTGGGCGGTTCACGCTACCCGGGCTTACGCCGTCATGTATAGTGCGGCATTTTTTGAGAAAGATGTGCGCAAACTGGTCGCGATGGCCGTCAAGGCCTTACCTCAAGATAGTCCGTATACCAGGGGAATGCTCGATGTGATAAAATGGCACGGCTTACATAAGGACTGGCGTACAACCCGAAAACTGATCCACGAAAACTACTATGAATATGTAGACGATTTTAAGGTGCCTGATCCTTACTTATCTTCTGTGGTGAATGGTTTATGTGGCATTATGGCTATTCTCTACGGGGATGGTGATTTCTTAGAGACGGTCAGTATAGCAGTTAGTGCCGGCTATGATTGCGATAATCAGGCGGCTACCTGTGGCGGACTCTTGGGCGTAATCAATGGAAGCCGTGGAATACCTAGTGAATTATTGCTGGCACTCCCCTCTCGTAAAAAATGGGAGCTCCCCTTCAATGATACCTACATTAATTATTCGAGAGATAACTTGCCTAACTACAATCGGATCAGTGATATTGTAGATCGGATTTTGGTAATCACGGAACAAGCCATCATTGAAAATGGCGGTGAGAAATTTGAAAAAGCGGGTAAGACGATGTATAAAATAGTCGCTGGAAATTGAATAGGTCAATTTCGATCCTATGATGTCGTATTCAGTCACGATTTCTGGGCTCTTCCAGTGCCAATTTGTGCAGGCCTTAGTGGGCCAAATAGGCAAACAAATCCCTGATCTCTTGCTCCCCCAGGGGTTCCATTAAGCGCTCGGGCATCATGGATGATTTTTGTGATTCGCTTCGCTTAATTTCTGTTTGGGCCAGTGTGATTTCTTCCCCACTAAGGGTCCGGAGGGTGATCATGGCGTCACTCCGATCGACGATGGTCCCTGACAACACTTGTCCATCCTTTTTCTCCACCAAATAGGTCACATAACCTTCCCGAATGTCCGCATTGGGATCCACGATATTTAAGACCAGGTAATTCAGATTGGTCCGATCATACCCCGTCAGATCTGGGCCAATAGCGCCCCCTTCATCATTAAGCAGATGGCAACTACCACAGGAACTGTCTCTTATACACATCTCCGAGCCCACGAGACCGAGGCTGATCTCG
>CAJXUM010000607.1 GCA_913060855.1 uncultured Lewinella sp.
CGAGATCAGCCTCGGTCTCGTGGGCTCGGAGATGTGTATAAGAGACAGAGTCAGAACTGCTCAATACGATCGGCATTTGCGAAAACGCGACTTCGGCCCTAGCCTTACTGGCTAAAGAGCCCGTTGATCTCATTTTTCTGGATATCGAAATGCCGGAAATAACCGGAATCGAATTCCTCGAAAATGCAGTTTCTCTCCCACAAGTGATATTTACAACTTCTAACACTGACTATGCCTATGAGGCATATAATTATCAAGTAACTGATTTCTTGAAAAAGCCCATTACTTACCCCAGGTTTAAGCAAGCCGTAGAAAAAGCCTATGCGCTCCATGAAAAAAACAATGCCTATAAGGCTCATGCACAAGAAGTCTATGTACGAGAAGATGGTCGGTTTGTAAGGATTCCCTTTGATCATATCCTTTACTTCGAAAATGTAGGTGATTATATCCGTGTCAAAACCATTGCTGGAAGTCATATTATTCATGGCACCCTCAAAGGAATAAATGGGAAGCTCGATCATCCTCAATTTTTGAAGGTACATCGATCATTCATCGTCAATCTTAGTAAGATAAAGGACATTGAAGAAAACACCCTTGTGATTGAAAAAAAGGTAATCCCTATTAGTCGAGCCAACAAACCGGTATTGATGGGAAAACTGAACCTACTTTAACCTACACAAACCAGACCGATTATACATGGCGCCTAATACCGAAAGTACTAGAATTTTTGTCGTTGAGGATGATCCGATTTACCAGAGAATGATCAAATACTTAATGGAGCTCAATCCTGATCATGAAGTGCATGTTTTTGCTACTGGTCAGGAGTGCTTGCAACATTTGGATAAGAAGCCTAGTATCATCTCTTTGGATTATTCCTTGCCTGATATGACAGGAGAGGAAGTACTTCGAAAAATCAAAGCCTCCAACCAGGATATTGGGGTCATTATCCTCTCGGGACAGCAAGATATCTCTACGGCCGTCCAACTATTAAAAAACGGTGCCTTCGATTATATCACCAAAGACAATGAAACCAAGGATCGATTACTCAATGCGATAGGTCATATAAAAAACCAAAATGACCTGCAAGAAGAGGTGAGCAAACTGCGTGATGAGCTAGAAATAAAATATGAATTTGGCAATTCAGTCATCGGTAATAGTACAGTCATGCAGCCCGTTTTCAAAATGATGGGCAAGGCAGCACAAAGTAATATCACGGTTTCACTGTACGGTGCAACAGGCACGGGCAAAGAAGTAATTGCCAAGAGTGTTCATTTTAATTCTCCTCGTCAAAAAGGGCCCTTTATTCCTGTCAACATGGGTGCCATTCCCCGGGAATTGGTGGAAAGCGAGCTCTTTGGTCATGAAAAAGGTGCTTTTACCGGGGCCATGGCCCGTAAAAAAGGATATTTCGAACTCGCCAATAGCGGCACGCTATTCCTAGATGAGGTAGCAGAAATGGAGCCCAATACACAGACCAAGTTGCTTCGGGCCTTGCAAGAAAGAGAGATTGTAAGAGTAGGCGGTGAAAAAGCCATTCCCTTCGATACTAGAATTATTATCGCGACACATAAAGACTTAGCCGAAGAAGTCCGTAAAGGACGATTCCGGGAGGATCTCTATTATAGACTCTTGGGATTAAACATAAAACTCCCCCCTTTATGTCAAAGAGGGAATGATATCCTACTCTTGGCACAATCCTTCCTGGATAAGTTTATCCAACAGAACAAAATGTCGCAACAATCCATATCCAAAGAAGCCAAGAGCAAATTGCTCGCCTATAGTTACCCTGGTAATGTCAGAGAACTCAAGGCTATTATGGAGTTAGCTGCAGTATTGTCAAATGGCAACCGTATCCAGGAAGAAGATATTCAATTCAATAGTGTAAAACGTGAAGCGGGCTTTTTAACCCAAGAATTGACCTTAGAAGGCTATAAGAATCTCATTATTAAATCCTTCCTCGAAAAATATGCTGATGATGTGATGCTCGTCGCTCAAAAGCTGGACATCGGCAAATCGACGATTTATAGAATGCTAAAAGAGGAAAAACATTAAATATCTAAACATGCTAATTACTCATCTAGATTCAGCAAAAATACTATCTACGATACAAGCCATTCCGATGGCTGAAGACGAAGTTCTCATGCTTTTGATCGCTACAGCGTCTTCTTCACAAGTGCAACCTATCATTCAAAGCCTACAGGAACAAGGGCGCCCCTTTTTTGGCGCTATTTTCCCCGGAATCATTCACGGTAAGAACGAAATCACTAAAGGAATTATCATTAAAAAGTGGAAGGCTGCAGCCCCTCCTATCATCGTCAAAGACGTAGCCAACCGGCAATTATCCGGGCTAGAGAACCTGAACGTGCCGGACATAGACCATAAACTTACGGCCTTCACCTTCGTGGATGGGCTTACTTCTCATATCGACAATTTTTTAGATAGCCTCAATAACTTATTTGGTGGGCGTGTCAATTTCATTGGAGGTGGTGCAGGTGTCATGAGCTTTGAACAGCAAATTTGTGTCTTCTCCAATGAAGGGTTCTTTGAAGATGCCGCTGTCATTTGCCTGGTCGATCACAAGGTACGTCTAGGAGTAAGGCACGGTTGGGAAAAAGTAGCAGGGCCACTAGTGGCTACGCAAACCGAGCGAAATGTCATTCACCAACTCAATTGGAATAACGCATTTGAGGAATACAAAGCCATTATAAAAGCAGACTCTGGTAAAGAAATCACCCATGAAAACTTTTTCGAGATAGCCAAAAATTACCCTTTTGGTATCTATAGAGAGAATGAAGAAGATATTGTTCGTGATCCTTTTAAGGTAGGAGAAAATGGGGAGTTGATTTGTTTCGGCGAAGTAAAACCTCATACCGTACTCAATGTACTAAAGGGACAACCTACAACGCTGATTCAAGCAGCACAAGCCGCCGTCAACGACTGTAAAGAACCAGAAAGTGCCACCTTGCATGCACCCGAAACGATGGTGGTCAATTGTATTTCTAGAAGGCACTTTCTAGAAAATGCCTTTGAAGATGAAATGGAAATCATTGTGAATGAGGTAGGAATCGCTAACGAAGCACTGCCGCATGGTATTCTAAGTCTAGGTGAAATTTCTTCCTATGGAACCGGCCTTCTGGATATCTTTAATAAAACTATTGTTGTTGGGACCTTTAGCCATTAGTTAGCCAATATATATGACTGATCACAGTAAAATCATTCAGGATATATCTCTGCTCTATGAATTGTCTCTCTCTGTAGGGAGCTCACTCAACATAGCAGAAAACTGTAAAGTATTCCTCAACACTTTGGTCAGTAGGAAAGGCCTAGCCTATGCAGCAGTATGGATCAAACAGGGGGAACAATTCCATATGACCTGTGGTGTTCCTCAGTTTAGGGTGCAAGAAACCAGCATCAGTACCCAACATCTTATTCCCACGCTATTAGCTGAAAAGACCTATCATAGTTTTCATGAAGATCATCCTGATTTCGCATCCTTAATTCAGGAAAAAGATATACATAGAGGCACTTATGCCTTCTTTGCTTTAGGTGACATTGGGTTCCTCAAACTATTTGCCCTCAATAGAAAAGGAGCATTCTCGAACTTGGAAATGGCGCAACTGAAGTCTGTTATCGATAAGTTTGCAATATCCCTCGATGGTTGTCTGGCACATAAGCAGCTGATCAAAGAAACCCAGGAGCGGGAAGAAGCAGAAAAGGCACTCAAAAAGTCGAGTGCTCGCTTAGCTGACCTCTTTGATAATATGTACGATGCCCTACTCATCCTAGATGAAGACGCCAATATCAAAGAAGCCAATAAAGCCGCTCGGGAATTACTGGGTTACGGGGAAGAGGAGCCGCTCAATGTCAATGGTAAAAATATCGTCCACCCAGATGACAAAGAAAATTCTGCGCGCCACTTCAAACAATTGGTAGAGCAGGGTTTCTACAGTGATTATGAAGGGCGAATCTTCAAAAAAAATGGAGAAATCGTTCATATTGAGGTTAATGCCAATGCCATCTATGAGGACGGAATATTCAAAGGTTCTCGCGACCTAATAAGAGATATTACACAAAGGAAGCTGGCAGAAGAAGAATCACTTAAAGCCGAAATCCGCTTAACGAATTTGATCACCAATCTACAAGCGGGAATTCTCCTCGAAGATGAAAACCGGCACATCCTTCTGGCCAATCAATACTTTTGCGACATCTTCAAAATTCCAGTAGACCCAAATCAAATTATCGGTCTGGATTATTCTCAAAGTGCTCAACAATCCAAACATCTTTTTGCTGATCCAGAAACCTTCGTGGAGGGAGTAGCTAAGCTGCTCCAAAAACAAAAACTCAAGGTAAATGAGGAGCTCATTATGGCAGATGGGCGTATCATGGAACGAGATTATATCCCGTTGTTTTCTAATCAAACCTATCTCGGTCATCTTTGGCAATACCGGGATATTACCCAACAGCGAAATTCGCAATTGGCCATCAAGGAAAGTGAAGAAAAATACCGGGGAATTATAGAGAACATGGAGCTGGGACTCCTAGAAGTAGGACTGGATCAAACGATCATCAAACCCTATCCGATTTTTTGTGATATGTTGGGTTATACCCAGGAAGAGCTCATCGGTAAAAATGCCGATGAGCTGTTGTTACCTAAAGAATTTCGACAGACACTTCATGAGCAAGAGGCCCAACGATTGGAAGGGAAAGCCAGTGTGTACGAAATCCAAATCAAGAAAAAGGACGGGAGTAAAATTTGGGTACTCATTAGTGGTGCTCCTATTACTGACCCCCAAGGAAAGGTAACTGGTTCACTTGGCATTCATTATGATATTACTGCTCGTAGACTATTAGAGCAGGACCTTTCGCAAGCCAAAGATAGAGCCGAAAAAGCGCAGCTAGCAGAGCGGCAATTCCTGGCCAATATGAGCCATGAAATAC
>CAJXUM010000608.1 GCA_913060855.1 uncultured Lewinella sp.
CGGCAGCGTCAGATGTGTATAAGAGACAGGGTCGTAGCTAGGGTGTTCCCCGGCTGGATTTTGCCCTTCCCGAAAGCCAGAATAGCAGATAGCACTGGCAAACGGGAAGGGCAATTTTTCAGCTTGATTCATGTACAGTATTTAGTCTAATTCTAGTAAGCTAGAATTTGAGGTTCTCATCTTTATCCCAAAGGCCCCAATAGGCCCCTACATCACCTTCGGCGCCTACTTTCCAGGCTTCATCAAAAGAAGAGAAGTAGAACATTTCAATACCAGCTTCAGCGGTCCACTGCTGCAGATTTAGGAAATACCTCAAGGCATTTTCTTTTGAGGGCTGCGCATCGTCTAATCCAGTTCCTTGACTGGGCCAGCCCGTCTCGCTGATGATGACTTTCTTCCCTTTACCTGCATCTAAGGCCTGGTAGTACATTTGTTTGACATGTAGCAGCGAATAGTCTATATCACAGCCTTCCCAATAAGGGTAACAGTTGGCTAGGATTATATCACAGGCTTCTGTGATTCTAGGCCGGACGCTAAATTCGTAGTAGGCGTCGACATAGGATACTGGTATATTGGGTAGCGCTTCTTTCACTTGGTGAAGATAGCCCAAGAGTTCATCTTCGGTAAGGTCTTTCCGGTACATCACCTCATTTCCTACCGCTGCGATATCAACGAGCCCTCTGTTGGCCATGTCAATCAAAGCGGCGATTTCTTCTTCATTCTTGGCTTTATCTGGCCCCAGCCAGGCCCCGACCATCGTTTTCAAGCCCAATTCCTTCGCAACTTCAGGAATCAGTTCATTTCCTTCAATGCAAGAAAAGGAACGAATCCATCCGGTATAAGGGGCGATAATAGCCATCCGTCTTTGTATCTGCGCCTTCGTTAGTACGGTGCCCGGTTCTTGACCTTCTTCATAGGCGCTGTAGCACAAACCGTGAATTCCCTCTTCGAGGACGGTATTAAACAAAGCAGCTTTTTCTGCTTCTGATTTACTTTTAAGGTCGATACCTTTTAAAGACCACTTTCTATCGGATCTATATGACATAGTTAGCTATATTTTAAAGGCGTTTTTTGCTTTATGCCTATTAGGTTAGACTATTTTGCTTTTTACGTCTTTCCAATTCGGCACGAATTTCATTGGAGCGTTCTTCGGTCAGGTCATAATTGCGCATGGCAAAAAGGGCAATTAGTGTGCCTAGGATTGGGAGGGCAGAATAAAAAATCCGCAGACCTGTAATCGCTGATTCCGACTGTTCCGCTATAGCAGGATCAAAACCCACCAATGACATAATTGCGCCACTAAGTAGCCCTGCGATGGCAAATCCAAACTTAACCATCCACCAATAAATCGCACCAAAAACACCTTCTCTGCGTTTGCCGGTGTTCAATTCATCAATGTCAATTACATCTGCTGTCATCGACATCATTAGCGTAAATAAACTTCCAATACCAAAAGAGAAAAATGGCAAAGCAAAGATAAACATGAAGGGTTTACCAGGAACAAAGAGAAACCATAGCATGAGGTATCCTATGATCGAGATACCCTGGGAGAGCATAAAGGCCTGCTTCTTACCCATTTTGTTCGACATCCAGGCCACGGTAGGAATCACTAAAAAGGTCGTGACGAGAGAGGCCAGACTGCCAAAGAGTGTTGGCCAAATCCCTGCAGCTCCTGCATCCCCATTAAATAAATGATAGACGATAATAAAGAAGGAAAAGGCCGCAATGGTATTAAAAGCATTAAAAACAAAGAAAGTAGATATGCATAGTTTGACAAAGGGCTTGGACTGAAAGGCTTCCTTGAAGTTCGCCAAGATTTCCACTAGACTACTACCGATTGTGCTAAGGTTAAGGGGCCTATAATCCTCATTGACCGTTGATTTGCTTTTGATAAATATGGCTGGAACCATCGCGAAAAGCATACACGCAATACCAACCCATACCGCTAGGCTTCTAGTGGCTACATCTGCCGATTCAAACCAACCCTGATCATACATAATGACCCAAAACCAAGGTGCGATAACCCATGCCCATTGCCCGATCCACTGGGCGATCGCCATAATTTCTGTGCGCTCGTGAAAGTCATTACTCATCTCATAGCCCATCGCTACATAGGGAACACTGAAAATGGTAAGCCCTAAATAGAAAACAAAAGACCAAAGTAAGAAGTAAGTGAAATTATAGTTAATGCCATTTTCTCTATACAATTGCCACATGATCAAAAAGGAGACTCCCATGATGATAGCTCCGATAAATACATACTGTCTACGTCGGCCCCATCGTGACCTCGTATTATCTGATATGAATCCCATTATAGGATCTGTAATGGAATCAAAAACCCGAGGGAGAAAGAACAAAATCCCCCACATCCAACCCGGGAATTCCAAATCTTGCACCAGTACAACCATAAATATTCCAAGCACAGCAGGAAACATTTGATTGGCAAACATGCCTACTCCGAAGGCGATTTTTTGTCCGTAAGGGACTGTTTTGTTGTTAGTAGCCAAAATTATTTTGTTTTAGTTGGTATGATAATAGTTTGTATCGCTTGTGCGCTAATCGTTATTTCCTTCGAATCTCCCCCCAGGCTTAGCTTAAAAGACTTCGCCATTTGACCCTGATTCAAAATGACAACCGCAACAGAGCCATCGGGGTTCTTGGCCGCTGTTACCATAAGGTCCTGATCAGAATGTGTAAACCCAATTCGTTGAGCACCGGGTCTGATGTATTTACTGAAATGGGCCAAGGTATAGTAGATAGGGGTGAAGTAGACCTCGTCTGCATCAGGATCCACGATGACGGGTGCTACACACCAATTTTTGAACCAGTTGGGGCCACCTTGTCGATCGAGTACCATATTCCAGTCTATCCAACCATCCACCCAATTGTTGAGGCAGCCGATGATGTCGCGGGCATAGCGGTACACGGGCACGTATTTCGGATGCAGGTATTTCTGGTCTTCTGGCGCCCAGTCCCATCCCCAATCGGTCGCTTCTTTGGACCAATACCAGTCATCATTTTGCCATTCGGGAACCTGGGCATCCACACAAGCTTCTGATTGAATCAAGTGTTTGTCTGGAGCGGCCTTATGCGCCATTTTGAGGGCTCCTGGGAACCAATCATAGGTACTGGCGTACCAGTGCACGGCTGTTCCATCAAAGTATTTGGCGGATGCTTCATCTTTGTACATGGTTTCGACCCATTCCTGTAATTCTGCGCCTCTGTTTTGATCGTAGCCGAGAATTTTAACATCGTGTCCGTCCGCTTCTAATTTTGGGCCGAGGTGATTTTGCACAAACCCGGTCATCTCCTCGGGGGTGAAGTGCATACTCTCCCAGTTATTGTCATTTCCCAGGGGCTCATTTTCTACGGTGAATCCCCAGATATCAATCCCTTCTGCTTTGTAGGCGTCCAAGTATTTGGAAAAAAACAAAGCCCAGCTGTCATAGTATTCTGGTAACAATTTACCCCCTCGCCAATCCTTATTATCTTTCATCCAAGGCGGAGCGGTCCAAGGAGAGGACAAGATTTTAAAGCCATCTTTGGATACCGTCATGGCTTCCTTAATCATCGGAATGATATCGTCGCGGTCTTCTTCAATGGAAAAGTTTTCCAAGGTCATATCCCCTTCGACAGGCGCGTAGGAATAATTGCTTAGGGAAAAGTCACATGAATTCATGTGGGTACGTGTAAGCGAGTATTTGGCACCACTTTCTCCGAAATAAGCTTCTAATATTTTCGCTCTATTTTCGCGACTAATTTGGTTTAATAGGTAGGCTGAGGCTTCGGTAAAAGAACCACCGAATCCGGTGATGGTCTGAAAGGTTTCTTCGGGAGATAAGACAATAGTTGCAACTTTCTCGTCTGCGGTAAAGCTGCTCAACTTCTTGAGTTGATGGCCGGCTGCTGAAGTTTCATACACCTCAACTTCTAAACTATTCTCGGTCGTACAAGCATTGAGCATAAGCGCAAATGATAATAAGAAACTGTATTTAAGTGACATTATCTATGATTAAGAGGAAACTTTACAATTTTTTTTGCTGTTCTTGGATGCTGTATCAGCCTATTGGGCTACCTCAAGGCCTTTTACAGGAGGTAACAATACCTCTTGTAGCAAAGCCTTTTTATTGCCATCATAGGTCTTTGAGATGGGCTTTCCTGTTCTTGATAGTCCGCTGAATGCGCCTTGATCTACCCAGTCCCAGATGGCATACTTTGCTTGCCCGTCAATGGTAAACAAGCCAAAGTGATTTTCTGAACCGCCGGGGTTTTGGGCATCCTTCCAGGTCTCATCAAAAGCTTCAAAGTAAAAACAGGATATTCCCTTACTATTGGTCCAGTCTCGGATCAACTTGTAATAAATGCCTTCCTTGTATTCATCGGTCGCTTTGGAACCTTCTGGGCCATAGTGGCTATTGGACGAACTTGCCCATCCCGTTTCACCGATATGAATGGCTTTGTCTATTCCCAAGCCTTTTATGTAATCGGCTGTATTTTGGTATTGTGAAATGGCATATTCCAAGGCGCGGTCCATAGTCGCCGCTATTTTTGCCGTATCTGCCAATTCCTCTTCTGCTTGAGAAACACCCCAAAATGCAGGGTTATAATGCGTATCATGCATAGGATAAGTATGCAGGGACACATAATCTACCGCTTGGATCAACTTTTTCAGGTCTTCCGTATGGTATTCCCCACCGCCTCCGCCCCAGGAGGCGAAATTGTCAGAGCTTGTAATCAAAAGATCCTTTGACAATTCCCCCGATTTTTTCAGCCCTTGCAGGTGATTGACCCACTTCAAGATGACCCAAGGTTGGACAAAATAACTAGCCGCCCACTTGACCATCGCTTCGTTACCGACGGCTATCACTTTTACGATATCAGGGTAACGCCTGTCTCTTATACACATCTCCGAGCCCACGAGACCGAGGCTGATCTCGT
>CAJXUM010000609.1 GCA_913060855.1 uncultured Lewinella sp.
TATCCTCTTCGTCGGCAGCGTCAGATGTGTATAAGAGACAGCCTCTGGTCGAAAGGGCTTCTCCCGAATGTTCTCATCATACGGCCGATGTGGATCCAATGCGCCAAGCCACATGAAGAAGGGCTTGTCTTTCGGTCGCGACTTCAAGGTCGGCACCCATTGATCGCAGCCGCTGCGGGCATCACCCTCCATTCGCTGCACAAACTTGCCGAGTTTTTCCTCTGCACCCGTCGGAAGTTGAAAGCCCGAAGTCAGAAAGTCGGAACCTAGGAGACACCATGGACCATGGACTATCGACCGAAAACCCCATAAGTCGGAAGTCGGAAGTCGAAAGTCGGAACCTGGGAGACACCATCGACCATGGACTATCGACCGATAACTCTCCCTCGCCACCTCCCAGCCGACCTATACCCCTCCTCCTCCCCTTCCTCTGCTACACCCCTCTATTAAACAACCTATACCAAGGCCAATCCTACTTATATTTAGTAGCAGCCCTTTTAGCAGGTTATCAATTTTGGGTGCAGGGGCGGCGCAACTGGGCGGCGGTATTTTGGGCTATTCCCATTGCATTAAAGATCTTTCCTGCTATACTGTTGCTTTTTCTATTGCTAAAACGGGATTGGCGCACCTTTATACTGACCAGTATCTTGGCTGCTAGTCTATCCTTTTTGCCGGTGCTTTTTATTCCGGTCGAGCTGATGTTTGATTATTTCACGCACATCTTGCCTCGGTTATTTGCCGGTGAAATCAATGATCCATTCACCATTCTATACCAATCGGCTCGCGTAGTATTTGATCAACTCTTTGTATTTGATCAGCATTTAAATTCTAGCCCCATTGCGGATCATCCAGCCTTGTCTCAATATTTGTATTTGCTGTTTCAGCTTTGCATTTTGGGTATGGTCATGGCTATTGTACATGACAAGCGGGTATCGGCTTTCGCAGGGTTTAGTATAGTAATCTTGGGAGGCTTATTGGTGAGTGGTTATGGTTCGAGTTATAGCATGTTGCTCTTAGTTTTTCCTTTACTAGCCTTATTCTCTTTGGGTTTAAATGCCTGGCAAATGGGTGTGGCGCTGTTCTTACTTTTCATAGCGGGGAATATGCCTATTTATCGACTGCAAAGCTGGCCCATGCTAATGCAGTTTCCTCGCCTGTATACCTTAGTGGCTTTCCTTTTGTTGATATTCATCTTGATTAGACCTCGATTAAATACAAAACCTTTATTGCTTTTATTGGCTCTTTTGTTGGTAAAACAATGGGTAAGTGATGGGAATACCGCTACCACGGCTTCCTACTATTTGGCAGATGGGCGGCATGGAATCATCCATGACTATGAAGCTACGGAAACGGGTATATTATTGCATTTCTTTAACCCTCAGGGTGACCAAAAGGAAGCGCTGACTACAGATGATGAACTGCAGTTTGACCCCAAATTACAAGTTAGGAATCAGCAAATTTTTCTTGGCGACCAACAGCTGACCTTTACAAAGAGTAGAAAGAAAAGACCAATGCGTTTGAATGAAAACGCGGTCATCTATCTATCAGATGAAGGGCGAGGTGTGGGCTTCTATACTTTGCGAATAGTTAAATATTAAATCAGAGTAGTGGGAGCGATTTCATGCTCAATTCTTCAGTACCTGCTTCCCTGCCACCAACTGTGCTCCCAAGCTCGCATAGGGCACATCTTGCACGGCCAATTCCCCATCAATAGCTAGGCTCGCCGCCGTCGCCGCCGATTGTCCCAAAACCATAAAGACGGGCTCCATTCTAATCGACCCAAAAGCGATGTGGGAGGCACTTAGGCATATTGGAACTAGCAAATTGCTACACGCTTGCCGCTTCGGTATAATAGAGCGGTAGCTGATAGGGTATGGCGCAGCCACTCGTGCTTCTACATTTCCCTCATTTTTCACAAACCCCTCTTCGTTCACATAGCGCTGGGTGTGGTGTGAATCCATTCCGTAGGCTCCCATACCAATAGGGTCTTCGACAACTTCTAGTCCTTCGCAATTATACTGCGTCATGACATATTCACCGATCATTCGACGAGCTTCGCGTACATACAATTGAGCTTGCCAGCCATCTTCTCGTGCAAATTCGTCTTTAGTCATTCCCCAGCGCGAGACCTCATTCTTTATTTTTTCTGGCATTCTAGGATGATACGCCAAGGTCCACATCAGGCCCTTCTGGTATTGCCGATGCTTGGCTCTGATCTGCTCTCTTTCTTCATAACTGGCTTCTGGATAGTCATAATTTTGGCCAATAAAGTCGGTAGAAAAGCCCGTGCGATTATTGGTATCTGTTTTTCGATTGGGCATTTTGGAGTTGATCCAGGGAAAGCCATCCTCTCCCGCCTCATAGTTCCGCAACAGCAACTCATAGTCTAGTTCATTATAATCCGCAGGTTTTTCAAAAGGAATCCTATTATCTGGATGATCGGTAATGCACATGCGAAAACAATAGGCTTGCACTCGTTTATCTCCCGCCCCGTATTCTCCAGGCCCCTCTGGATCTATAAAGGGCAACAATCCACTACTAGGGTCTCCTTTGATAATATAGGGATCAACACCATCCACAAAATTATGATTCATAGCATTATGCGCAGGATAGCCAGTCATCGTTGTATCCTTTAGGCGAGTATGCACCCCATTTTGGGTTTCCTGATAAGTCTCATTGGCTTCTCGGCCGATGGTATAAGGGACATCTGCAGCGGCCATCAAATCGCCTTCATAGGTGGCATCAATAAATACCTTCCCGTGATAGGTCTCGCCAGATAACATCGTAATGGATGTGATCTCCCCTGTCTCTTTTTTCACTCCTGTACTGCGATCTAGTTGCTGGTTGAAAATGACTGTTATACCCTGTTGCTTCAACATGTTTTCATACACAGATAAAGCAGCAGAAGGTTCAAAGGTCCACATCGCCGTCTCTCCCTCTTTTGTCTGTGTTTGTCCACCATCCTTGTACTCCGCTTTGGTTTGAAAAGTCCAGTGGCTAGGGTCATCATAGTATGATTTGATTCCTTCATAAAATTCCCGGGAGATGCCGCCGATGGCCTGTTTGTTGCCAATATCGGTCTGTCCGAGGCCGCCGGTGGTCAAACCACCTATCCGTGCACTGGGTTCTAAGAGCGTCACCGTTTTGCCCATTCTTTGGGCTTGAATTGCAGCGGCAATTCCAGCGGAAGATGCACCATAAATCACAATATCCGTTGGCTCACCATCAGCTGCTGGCCCTCCGGCATTCGTGCAACTAAAAAGGAAGAAAAGAAATAAGATAGGAAGGGCATGGAATGCTTTCATTTTTTCGTTTTGATTTGTCGATGTGTATCCAACTGCTGTAACGGATTCGCATCTTAATTTACAGCTTTACTTGTGTGTAAGTCAGCGGCTCTAATATAGAGAAAATCGCGCTGAAATATTAGTTAGTCCGTTGGATGCTATTTCTCCTACATTGTTAGAGAAACTGAGGGCACATTCTTGTAAATTTGATCGGGGGATTAGATTTCAGTAATTTTCCTGGTCGCACCTGGGGAGACTTCTGAAGTGGGGTGAAGCATATAGCATTCAACAGATTGGTGGTCAACAGTAACGGGGACTAGACTTCAGAAGTTTCCCACGGCGAGACAAAGAAAACTTCTGAAGTCTGGCAAAAGGCTGAAAACAATACTTTATGATAAAATGGAGTAGAAGGTGGGTTATGTTAGTGCTTTTGGGGCTCCTTTATAGCCTCGCCATTCGTTGTACGAGCGATCAGCTACGTCCGGTAGCAGAAGGGAAGTACAGCATCCAACTGCGCTGGGTACCCGCCTATGAAGGCGAGCATCGAGACCAAGTAATGACAGGCTTGCAATGGTCATTATCCTTTCTGGGGGCACATTTACCTGCAGCTAATTGGCCAGCGGCTGTACAGTTTATTGATGACCACCGTTTTGTGCTGCACTTGGGAGAAGTTGGTTTCTCCGCAAGCAGCCTAGAAGCGATGGCCGAAATACTCGCTCGTTTAAAAGAAAGCGAAGAATATAAAAAATTGGAAGCGATAGACCTAGCTCGTTTCCTAGTACTGAGTCTGCATAGTAGTTGGCATTACTATGCGATTACCGATGCACCAGCCAACTTAACTGAATACCTAGCCCAGAAAACAGTAGAGCGTATCGACAGTTTTCCTATTCTCACTTCCTCTATAGCACAGAAAAACCGAATGATTCGTTTTCAGATAGCTGATGAGCTAGCACAAACCTTTTTTATAGCAGAAGAAACGGAAGATGTAAGGCTTCCCTCCTACCCTATAGATCATTATGAAGTATTGGATATCTTACCCAATGGCCAATTGCGGTTCGTACTTTATGATGAGCAAGGTAATTTGGCGCCTGCCGCGCCCATCGCCACCACTTTGGCGGGCAAGCCATCCAAGTGTCTTTGGTGTCATGAAGTGAATGTGCAACCCCTGTTCCAAGCTACAGCAGATGTCCCCGGCTTTCTCAGCAGTGCGGACTTTATGCTACAAGTGGATACAGCCAATCAACGACTAGTCAATTATCGAGCATTACTCCCTACCATTATTGATTTTAATGATAAACAAGCGCATACCCAAAGTGAATTACTATATATTAGTTTTATGGAACCTTCCCTGCGTCGGATTGCTGCAGAATGGGAGATGACGGAAGAAGAGGTCCAAGATGTACTCAAAGGCTTTCCAACCCATACTTACGATGAGTTTCCTTTTTTGGGAGCGCTTTATTTTCGAGAATGGGTGGACTCGCTAGCCCCCTACCGCAGTGAACGGGTACCCGATAGTGTGCGAGAGTCGGGCTGGGAACCGAATTTTTTCCGATGAACCATAAACGTCTCTTCTATTTCACCATCTTCTTTAGCAATGAAATTTGTCCGAGATCTGTCTCTTATACACATCTGACGCTGCCGACGAAGAGGATAG
>CAJXUM010000610.1 GCA_913060855.1 uncultured Lewinella sp.
GTCGGCAGCGTCAGATGTGTATAAGAGACAGCAATTGAAGGGCAAATTACACAAGGTTTCGACGGCATATCTTGTAACATGGAAGGGGTAACGGTAGACCTGATTTTAGATGGAGTGGTCAATACAGTGCAAACGGACAGTGAAGGTAAATACAGCTTATCCGTGGATAATGGGATAGGACAATATGGTATTAAGCCCAGTTTTCAAGGGCACGAATTTAATCCCCCTCAGATCACTCGATTGGTGGATGATAATTTGACGGGTATCAACTTTGAAGATGTGCAGATGCGCACCTTGAGTGGGTCTGTAAAAGCAGGTTGTGAAACCCCTATGGGTAGAGCCACTTTGAAAATTTCAGCCTTGGCCGGATGCGGTATCATGACTACTGTAACAACAGCAGCTGATGGTACTTACAGTATCGAACTTCCTGCTAGATCGTATACGATTGATTATCAAATGATAGAGGATGTGGTAGAGGGTTTTGATCCACTGGATATCGACCTGTTCTTAAGTGCCATTACGACAGTCGATTTAACCGATGAATCTCAAACGCTTGATCTAGTTTATCATCGCCAGCCAGTCATAGAGGTGACTGGTTTGCCGGAAGGACCAGCTTGTGGCTATGAATTTAGTGTTTTACAGCAGGGGATAACTTATCCTTTAGTGATTAAAGCTTATGAAGGAGTGGTCGGCGGATGTCCGGTGGACACCGGTTTTCTAGAAATCATCGATCAGATTAGTGGGATTCCCGCTTCTACTCAGGAATTTAGACTAGAGGATCCTGACAGTGACCATATTGACTATCAAATACTAGCAGGTGAACCCAGACAAACGGCCCCTCACCTAAATCCAATTACAATTACGCTAAACGCTGTCTATCCCGAAAAAACATTAACAGCTGAAGATTTTCAAGTGCAGGCTTTGATTACTGGCGCTATCCCTCAAGGGACTGGTATCTTGACCGTATCCCCAGAATTACCCCTATTTATATTGAGAGACCCTCCTGGTGACAATAGTTTTAGTTTTCTCTCAGAAAGCACCGTTTTGGAAACGGCCACCAGTTTTTATTCCCAAGAAGGAGCAGGGGCCAATGCTTGGCTAAATGTACGACTTGGTACCGAATTTACTACTGGTTTGGGCTTTAGCACTGAAACGGAGATTTGGGCTGATCTCAAAACTTCCTTTACCGCATCAGAGCAGACGCTTAATGCAGAAGAATCTATTGTTTCCCTGACCACGAGTCGAAGCTTTTCAACGGCCGGGGACCCAGATATTATCGGCGGTAAGGGAGATCTGATTATCGCGGCTGCAATGAATATGATCTATGCCAGTACGGTAGAGGTTTTATTTAATGAGCAGACTTGTGCTCCCTTTACTAAAAATGATTGGATGATTGACAATCAGGGCTATTCTACAGGCTTTATCTATAGCACCAAACATATTAGAGATGTAGTTATCAAAAACCTGGGAACGGCCAGGGATCAAAGTACAAATCCTAAAGAGAAAGAAAGATTTGACAATCAAATTTCCGTTTGGGAACAGGTGTTAGCTTATAATGATCAATTGAAAGATGATGCCGAATTTGTAAGAAATCTAACTTTGGATGGAAGTGCTGGTGAGGTAGAATATAGCGAGACCATGTCCAGCTCCAAGACTTTGACGGTGGAATTTACTCAAGAAATTAATGAAGAAGTAGCGATTGAAGCGGGTCTTAACATTGCAGGCACTGGTTTGTCAGGTGGGGCCCTTATTAATATGAGGATGGAGTCGGGTGAATCCAAATCTGAAACAAATTTGACTGAATTAGTCACTGGATTTGTATTAGATGATGATGATATTGGGGATGATTTTTCGATTGATGTCAAAAGAGATCCAGTCTATAAGACGCCTGTTTTTGAATTGATAGGAGGTCAAACGAGTTGTCCTTATGAGGAAGGTACCCGTGCCAGAGAAGGAATCGAATTATTGGCGGATGATCCTATTCAAGTAGGGATTGACCCGAATGACGCAGCAGAGTTTTTCCTGCAGATTAGCAATACGAGCGCCACTTCAGAAGATGGAAGTTTCATACTTAAGGCGCCTGGTTTTGCGACCAATCCTTTTGGTGCAGAAATCACGATAGGAGGACAGGCTCCCCCATTTACCATCGAAGATTTGGGCTTTGGGCAAACCGCTACGGTATTGATTAAAATTAGACAGGGCGCCTCTTCTATTTTTACCTATTCCGGTTTGACCTTTGAGGTGGAGTCTGAATGTGATCCTGATATAAATGCCGCGGTGGATCTATCCGCCTACTTCACTAGCCCTTGTAGCAATATTACACTTAGTACCCCTTCACAAGGGTGGCTGGTCAACCAGAGTAATGACAATAAGCTAAGTGTTTCTATGACGGATTATGACTTGACCAAGCTCAATCAGGTTATTGTGGAGTATGCACGGGCTGGCACCAACGGGTGGACAGTTGGCCAAGTGCTGGAGAGTGATGGCCCCGAATTAAATGCTTCTCCCTTAGGCACAACAGTTGAAATAGACCTAGGTGGCATTGTAGATGGTGTTTATGATGTCCGTCTGAAATTGGTTTGTGCCAGTGGAACGGTGTTTTCAGAAAGAGTAAGAGGCTTGATAGACCGAAAAGCCCCAGCAGTCTTTGGTTTACCGAGGCCAATTGATGATACCTTTGAAGAAGGAGACGAGATTTTCGTTGTATTCGATGAAACACTTGATTGTAGCAGTTTTAATGCTTCAAATGTAACGATTTCATCAGAAGTTGGCATCGTTGATATTGACCTTTCCGCATCATGCAGTGGAAATGAAATTCTAATTACTCCGATGGATGATCCAGATAATGATGCTGATGGCATATTAGATCACCCTGGACTCCCTTTTGTGGTCACGATCAATAACATTCAGGATGTTTATGGTAACACAAGAAGTGAACCTGTAAGTTGGACATTTAGTGCCGGAGGAGATCAAGAAACTGCTGATGCTGATGCTGATGGTATTCCCGATAACCTTGATATTTGTCCAGGCTTCAATGATAACTTGGATGCGGATAATGATGGCATTCCAGATGGCTGCGACCTTTGTCCAACGGTGGCGAATGCGGGTTTATCCTTTGATGGAAGCAATGATTATGTAAATGTCCCAATAGGAGATTTTAATACACAAGAAGGTACGTTGGAGTTTTGGTTTAAGACGCCCAATTCTGAGGTTACTCAAATCCCACTCTACATTGGAAATGAACCCACTGAAAATGGATTTACATCGGCTAATAGCACCTTTGAATTTCACGCTGCTATTTCTAATGGAAGAGCTTTGGTTATCTTCCAAAATGGAGACCAAGGAGAAGCAATCCGCCTTAGAAGCCTTTCTACCCTCTTACCTAATCAATGGAACCACCTAGCGGTAACTTACGATGTAGACAGTGAGATTCGCCTTTTCCTCAATGGAAGACTTGAGGATGACGATTTTATGGCCGACTATTTCTTCGCAAACCTTTCGCCTACTTTTATCCGAATGGGAAGACCTGGAGCGAGTACCAATCAGTTTCAGGGAACCTTAGATGAGGTTCGTATTTGGGACATTTCTAGGACGGAAATGGATATTAATTCCTCATATGAAACAGAAGCACTCGCCAATGCAGACGGACTGATTACTTATTTCACTTTTAACAGTGGTATTCCTAATGGTGATAATACCGGAAGTGCCGTAGTGACTGATCAAACTGATCACAATAATGACGGTAGCCTGCAAAATTTTGCTAGGAACGGAATCAGTTCGAATTGGGTCTTTGGTGGGCCAGTCAGGCATTTGGATAGTAATGATAATGGTATCGGTGATGCTTGTGAAATACCAGAAGTCAGACCATTGGCAGAGCAGACAGGTATATCAAGAGAGGTCGAGCAGACTGCAATTGTTTCTTTCGAGACGCCTAGAATTACTCGTCTCTTTCCCGTGCCAGCTAAGGACAGAGTGTTCTTGAACTACGTTCTTCCTCACGGAGATCGAGTGAGTATTCAGGTTTTTGATCTCAGAGGTCAGCGCTTGATTCAGCAAGATATGGATGGAATTAGAGGCCGGAATCAGGTGACCCTAGCGGTTGAATCTTTACCTGCTGGAACTTATTTTATCAGATTGGCGCAATCGAGCGGAAGGTATGTTACGCAAAAATTAATCATCCAATAGTTTTCTAATATTGAATGAAGGGGGTGAAAGTATTAGGCGGAACTAAAGCTAATAATCGAACACAGAAAAACGGAGTTAAGGGGGTGATTTTTTCTTCGGAACTCCGTGCTTCTGTGTTGAAATAAGATCCGATGGCTGACTTTTACCACAAGCCCATTAATTCGCAAATCCATCAACATGAGGTATAAAAATAAAATGACAGGTCTCTTTTTAGCTGTTTTGGACGACACAAGAAGATGTCTAGGTTTTCTTACAGATTTATATGGCAAGCGTAGACGAAATAATTATAACATTCTCGATAGCTGGATATTAATCCTTTTATTCAGTCTCCCGCTTTCTATTTTTAGTCAAACGGACTTAAACTGTGATGGCAACTCCCATCGATTTACTGTTACTGACGGATCTTTCCAGGACTTTATTGTACCGGCCGATCCAGGTGTTTTAAAAATCAGATTAATAGCGAAAGGAGGTGACGGAGGATTAGTCAATTTAGATGGAAATGCCAGTAGTGATTGCGTCGCTTCTGGCGGTGGTGCTGCGCTTGTCTCAGGTGTTTTTAAAATCGGAGATGGTGCGGATGAAATCCCTCGTGGATCTATCATACGGTCTATTCCTGGGGATGTAGGTCTTTCCTATGAGTCAGCGATCAATAACTTTACGATTGGCGCTGGTGGTGGTGGTGGATCTGGTTTTCTCTATCCTGTCTCTTATACACATCTCCGAGCCCACGAGACCGAGGCTGATCTCGT